>NZ_JBXFWF010000004.1:0-97045 GCF_056854515.1 Stenotrophomonas sp. STEN063 | reverse complement strand
TCTAGCTTCGTCGGCAGCGTCAGATGTGTATAAGAGACAGCTGCATAAGGCCAACTGACGCGCCGAGAACTCAGTTCGGCGCGCGCTTGGCAAGCTCGATCAACATCCGCGATGCCAGGTACAGGCGTGGCGGGATCGAGTCGATCTCGATGAATTCATTGCGTGCGTGATACCCCCAGCCTGCGAGTCCAAGGCCTTCCAGCACCGCGGCATGACCGGAGCGGCCGGCAAACCCTGCGTCGGTGCCGCCGTTGGTGGTGGGATGCATCAGCAGCTTGCGGCCATCCAGTTCGGCATAGATCTCCTGCGCCAGATCCGCCAATGCACGGCCGCGCTCACCCGCCACGTAGATCGGGCGCAGCGGCTCCAGCGTGACCGTGGTGGTGGTATCCGGCACCGCGTGGCTCTGCTTGACCTTGGCCTGCAATGCGGCCAGAAGGTTGGCATTGCTGTCGGCCTGGGTGACACGTGCATCGCCACCCACTTCGGCGCGTTCCGGAATCTGGTTGCGCGCCGTGCCGGCATTGGCCGTCGTCCAGTTGAGCTGCGCACCCGGCACCCCGGCGGCCACGTCCTTGGTCTGGATGATCTGATGGGCCAGTTCGACGAGTGCGTTGCGGCCCTGCTCCGGAGCCGCACCTGCGTGTGCGGACAGGCCCTGCACCGTCATCCGCACCTGCGAGGTGCCGGCGGCACTGAGCAGCACGCCTTCGCTTTCGATCACCGCCTTGGCCGCCGATGGCTCGAAGGACAGCACCACGTCATGCTCGTCCGCCAGCTTGGCAATGGTTTCACCTGAGCCCGGCGAGCCAATCTCTTCGTCCGGATTGAACAACACCGTGACCGTCGCATAATCGTTCCACCCGCGCGCCTTGAGCAGGGCCAGCGAATGCAGGATCACCGCGATGCCACCCTTGTCGTCGGCGATACCCGGGCCATACAACAGGTTGCCTTTCTGGTGGAACGGTTCCTTCTCGAGGATGCCGCGGTCGTAGACGGTATCGGCGTGGGCGATCAACATCACCTTCAACTTGCCAGTGCCGTTGAAGGTGCCGCGCACCAGATCCGGGCCGCCGGTTGCCGACGGTACCCGCTCCACCTTCGCATCCAGCGCCTGCAGCCGCTTGTCGAGATAGGCCATCACCTTGCCGACCCCCTCATGATCCGTAGAGCCGGACTCCATCAGTACCAGCTCGCGCAGTGTCTCGATCACTGCTGGCTGCTGGGCCGTCGCCGCTGCCCGCAACTGCGCATCGAGCTGTGCCGCCTGCGCCTGCGCTGCGAAAGACCCTGCAGCCAGTAATCCGCTGAAAATCGCCGTGCGTGAAATTCTCATGGCCTGCTCCTGTGGTCGCCGCCGTAGCCTATCAGCGACACGGTGGCGATAGGGAGCCCTGGCGCACAGGAACGGGCCATCCGCTGGAACCACGGCTGCCCACATCACGCCGGCATTGCTGGCAGCGAGATGATCCGTGAGTTTCAGCGGATGACGGTGCTCTCAGGCCTCCTGCAAGCCCGGCCGGCCATGCACCACCGCATAGCGCTTCCAGCTTTCCAGCTTGCCGTTAGGCTGCATTACCTGGTCCAGCGTCATCATGTCGCCCACCCAGCTATCACGGGTCACGTCGCACAGCACATAGCCGCGTTTGTCGGTGGTGGCCTTCAGGTGCGGACTGTGCTGCAGCGTATTGCGCGCCATCGCATCGACGCCCTGGCCATCGGCGCCGGAGCTGATCGACGTGGCCAGGAATTCGCTGGAGATCACCCCGGAATCGGCGTTGTCCTGCACCAGGTCGCTGGCGTAGTGGCGGTGCGCGTCACCGCATGCGGTGACCACGTTGTTGAAGCCCACTGTCTGGATGTGATCGAGCAGCCGTCTGCGGCTGTCCAGGTAACCGGACCATTGGTCGTCCGATGACACCACCTGCCCATCCTTCTCGCGCGCGTAATTACCCAGCGACACCTGGTGGGCGATGGTGTGCCAACGCGGCGTTGCATCCGCCAGCCCATCGAACAACCAGCGTTCCTGCTGCGTGCCGACGATGCTGCGTGCCGGCGACTCGACCTGCGCACGCGACGCCATGTCCACCTGCTTGCTGCGGTATTGGCGGGTATCAAGCAGGTGCAGGTCCATCAGGTTGCCGTAGCGCGCACGCCGATACAGTTGCATATGCCCGCTGACCGGGAATGCAGAACGGCGCAGCGGCATGTTCTCGTAGTACGCTTGGAACGCCTGTGCGCGCCGCAGCAGGAACACTTCACTCGGGGTTCCATCCTGGTCCTCCGCGCCCGCCCAGTTGTTGTCCACCTCGTGGTCATCGAAGGTCACGAACCACGGTGCGGCGGCGTGCGCGGCCTGCAGGTCCGCATCACTCTTGTACTGCGCATAGCGCCGCCGATAGTCATCCAGCGTGTAGATCTGCGGCCCAACGTGGTTGCGCAGGTTGGTGAAAGGCCGACCATTCATCCGCCGCACGCCAGGCTGGCTCTCACCCTCGTAGATGTAGTCGCCATAGTGGAAGACGAAATCCAGCGGCTCCTCGGCGATGCAACGCCAGCCGGTGAAATGCCCTTCCTCGAAGTGCTGGCAACCGGCCACCGCGAAGCGGACCCTGTCCACCTGCGCCGCTGCCGCAGGCAGGGTGCAGGTGCGGCCTACCGCGCTTTCATGGCCGCCAACAGTGAAGCGGTACCAATACGGTCGGCCAGGCTCCAGCCCTTGCAGCTCCACATGCAAGGCATGACCGAGCTCGGGATGCGCAAGTGCCGAGCCCTGCCGCAACACGCGACGGAAGCCATCATCGGCAGCGAGCTGCCATTGCACGGGGATCGGCCGCGGCGTGATGCCACCGCCGAATACCAAGGGTTCGGTCGCCAGCCGCGTCCACAACACCATGCCATCTGGGCTGGGGTCGCCGGACGCCACCCCGAGCGTGAACGGCGAGCTGGCAAAGCGCGGCGATGCCAGCAGGTTGCGCGGATTCAGTGCGCTGGCGTCGGCCCGTGCGGCCAGCGATGCGGTGCCCATCCACGCACCAAACGCCGACAGACCGGACAGCGCGAGGAAACGCCTGCGATTGAAGTTTTCCACGGGCCGCGTCCTCAGTTGTAGATGATGTGGAAGTAGTAGAAGCGGCCGTAGTCATCGATCTCGGTACGGAAGCGACCGTTCGGACCGGTGCTGTAGGTCGGCTGCATGTTGAACAGGTTCTTGGCCTCGTACTTCAGCGTGACGTGCTTGCTGATCTTGTGGCTGAAAGCCAGGTTGAAGGTCATGTACGGGTCGTAGTAGGAATCGAGCCATTCGGTATCACCGAAGTCGACCAGCATGCGGCTGCGATAGTTGCCGGAAACCCGCAGCTGGGCGCTGTTCCACGGCATCCGCCAGATCGCCGAGCCATTGAGCGACCAGTCCGGTTGGTACAACAGGCGATCAAGGCGCCGCGATGTACCGTCACTGATCCTGTAGTTGGTCTGCCCGTCCAGGCCCGTGGCATTGAAGAACATGTCGAAGCGGTGACGTCCCCAGCGCAGGTTGCGGTTGGCGATGGCGAACTCGACGCCGCGCAGCCGCGATTCGTCGGTGTTCATCGGCTGGGTGACCCGGTAGGTGGTGTCGCCGATATCCTCGAAGGTGGTCAAGGTATAGATGTCGTCCTTGATCACCTTGTCGAACAGGGCAACCGAGACGATGCCGTTGTTGCCGTTGAAGTACTTCTCCCAGGCCAGGTCCAGATTCGTCGAGCGGCGCGGATCGAGCCCGGCATTGCCCTGCTTGATCGTGCAATAGCCCCGGCCATCGTCATCGTCCGCACAGCTGCTGTTGGTGGCCTGGGCGATGTTGCTCGGCGTTGGGCGGCCCAGCGTGCGGCTCGCCGAGAAACGCAGGCGCTGGTTCTCGCTGAGCTTGAAACTGGCGTTCAGCGAAGGCAGCAGGTCGCTGTAGCCGCCGCTGGTCTTCAGGAAATCGGCGGTATAGGTGCTGCCGCCGTTGTTGCTGTACGGGCTGAACGCATCGAAGCGGGTGTGGTCGTAGCGCAGGCCGCCGATCAGCAGCAGCCGATCCCATGCATAGTGGGCGGACACATAGGCATTGGCGATGTCCTCGACGTACTTGTAGTCGCTGGTGAAGTTCGCGTTCGGATAGGCCGCGTTGTTGTTGCCCAGGGTCGGCACCAGCTCTTCGGTGACCTTGCTGTTGTCGATCAGCGGAAAGCCCGGCACCGAGCCGAGCAGCGTCGAACCCGGATACAGGTAGTCATTCAAGGTCGCGCTGGTCTTGTAGTAGTTGAAATCGATGTCCTGCCAGATGTTGAGGTGGCGGTACTCGGCACCTGCGGCAAGCCCGAAGCCGCGCGCATCGGCATCGATGTTGTGGCTGAAGTCCAGGCGCAGGTTGTCGATGGTCTCCTTCGCGTCGCGTGGCGACACGTAGGCCTGGGCCGGATTGAGCTTGAAGCTGGAACTGGTCAGCAGGCTCGGGTCGGACACACCCACGGCGTTCGGGAAGCCGTGCTTGTCATTGGCGTAGTCCACGAACAGATTGCTCGGGTAGGCGCGCACGCCCCAATAGACCTGGGTATTGTCGAAGGTCTCCTCGGTATGGCCGCCGCGCAGGGTCAGCCTGGTCAGCGCACCGATGTCCCAGTTGAAGTTGGCGATCGCCCCGCGATTGTTGCGGTCCCAGCGATCGTGGCGATTCTTGATGTAGATGCTGTTGATCTGGGTGGTGCCGCCATCGGCGGTCTGATCACGGATCGCGAACTTCGCGTTGGAATACAGATCGGTCTTGTTCATCGTCGAGTTCTCGTAGAAGCGGTACGAGTACAGCAACAACGACGCGTAGAAGGGATCGTCGCTTGGCTTCCATTCCAGCTTGGCCGAGCCACCGAAGTTGGTGATGAAGTTGGTATAGGTGCCGGTACTGAAGTTGCCCGGTGCACGCAGGCCGTTCCAACCGGCCGCCTCGGTGGGCGCGGTGGTGCCATCGGTCAGGTACTTGCCCGCATCGTTGAAGTAGTAGTTGGACTCGACCCAGCGCTTGATGCTGTTGCGCGAACGCTGCTCATAGCGGGCCACCGCGACGATGCCGAACTGCTGGTCAGCGCCGAACTGGTTGGAGAACACCATCTTGGCGCTCTTGCCAAAGTGCCCAAGTGTCTTGTGGTCACCGCCGGCACTGCGGCCAACATCGGTCTCGGCGGTGGAGTAGATACCCGCCACGTCGGCGAATACATACTGCCCGGAGCGATCAAACGCGCTGCGGCTGATGATGTCGATCACCCCACCAATGGCATCCGGTGCCTGCTCGGCACTGAAGCTCTTGTAGATATCGGTGCGGGTACCGATGTCACTGGGAATCAGCTGCAGGTTGTTCATCCGCTCGCCGGAGCCGCTGCCGCCGACGCTGGCAATGGCGATGCCATCGATGGTGGTGTAGTTGAGGTTGGCCTGCACGCCGCGCACGGTGACGTAACGCGGCTCACCGGCGTCCTCCACCGCGCTCAGGCCCGGCGCGGCCATCAGGCTCTCGGCCAGGGTCTCGTCGCCATAACTGTCCATCTCGTCATAGATCACCGAATCCTTGATCACCGGCGACTGCTTCTTCTGGTCGATGACCTCGTGTGCGGCAATCACCGTCACCGTCCCCAGGGTAGGCGCGGCGGCGGCCTCTGCGGCACGCGGCACCGCTGGCGCGGGCTGCGCAGCGGCCGGCTTGGCAGGCGCCGGATCGATGGCGATGACGTTGCCGTCCACCACGCTGTAGCTCAGCCCGCTGCCAGCCAGCAGTACCTCCAGCGCCTGTTTGACGGTGGCGCCGCTCGGCACCGCCGCTGCCATGCGCGGCGCGCCGGTGGGCGAGTAGAGGAACTGCACGCCGGCACTGCGTGACAACTGCTCCAACGCATGACCCAGCGATTGCGCCGGGATCGCGGTCGTCACTTTCGCTTCCAGTCCATCCGTGGCGGCCAATGCCGGCACGGCAATGCAGGGGGATAGTGCGAGTACGACCGACAGGTAGAGCTTCTTCCGCATCACGGTTCCTAAGGAGGGAGATTGCATGTGCCGCGTCGGCAGATGACGTCGGCTTCCCCTAGTAAGAGCGGTGCTGCGGCGAAGTGGAGAACGCTGATTCGATGAATTTTTTCTTACAGGCCCAACGCGCTGCCTTCAGCGGCTATGGACATGCACGGTGTCACCACGGCGCTGCACCTTGAAGCGCGGGTCGCGGGCAAGGAATGCCTGCAGCGCCACGATCCGGTCCGCATCCAGGCTGCCGGACAGGCGCATGGCCGCCGCTGCGTCGTCCTCGATCACGACCTGCACCCGGTTATGGCGATTGAATGCTGCCGCAACCTCATCCAGACGTTCGTCCAGGAAGGAGACCTTGCGATGCTGCCAATCCAGCAGCATCGATGCAGGCATGTCCAAGGGCTGCACCGCACCGGTATCGTTGTCCACCAGCACCACGCGGCCCGCGATCAGGCTCGCCAGGCGCTGCTGATCCGAGTCACCCCGCCAGACCTCGACTTCACCGGAGACCACACCAATGCGCGTGTTCTGCAGCCGTCGCGACACATCGAACACAGTGCCGATATCGCGCACCCGCAGCTCGCCAACCTGCACCTCGAATGCGCGGCGGTCCGTTGCCACATCGAAACTGGCTTCACCGCGCAGCAGCTCCACCCGTCTATCCAGCCAGCCCATGCGCACACGGATGGCGCTGTCCGCGTTCAACCGCACCTGGGTGCGATCTGCCAGCACCAGTTCGCGCAGTTCACCGTGGCCTGCCGCCAACACCTGCTCCTGCGGCCATAGCCGTGACAATGACGCCCCCAGCACCAGCACCAGGCAGGCAGCCGCGGCCAAGGCAGTCCAGCGGCGCCGTCCACGTCGCGCTGGAACCGCGTTGCTGGCGGCGTTGCTGGCAAACAGGGGCACCACCTTGGCCGTCGGTCGACGTGCGCCCGCCTCCATCAGCATGCCTTCGAGCAGGTCGGACGATGCTGCCGGCATCGCCTCGCCTACCTGCCGGTGCAGATCGAGCGCACGCAGATAGGCACGCACATGCTCCGGTGAACGCCGCAGCCAGGCCAGGAATGCGCGCCGCTGTACGTCGCCCAGCGCCCCGTCGCGGTTGATCAGGAACCACTGCACGCCCTGCTCGGCAACACTTCCATCCATGCAATCGGTGGTATCCGGGTTCATGCACCCTCCCTGGTGCCAAGGGCCTGCCGGCAGGCTTCCAGCCCCTTGCCTATATGCTTGCGCACCATGTGCACGGACACATCAAGCTGCGCACTGATCTGCAGGCATTCCACGCCTTCGCGATAGTGCAGCTCCATCACCCGGCGGGTGGTGGCAGGCAAGCGCGCGATGGCGCCGCGGATATCACTCCAACGCTGCACCTGCTCGAACTCGCCCTCGATGTCTTCCTCGCTCTTCAGCACCTCGGCAAGCAGATCGACATCGTCCAGCGGTGGACGCGCGGATTGCGTGCGCGCGTGCTCGCGGGCGAGGTTGGCGGCGACCGCGAAGAGATAGCCTTCTGGATTGGCGATGGCCTCGGCATCGTCGTCACTGCGACGCAGCAGCCGCAGGTAGACCTCCTGCGCCAGATCCTCGGCATCATCGGCGTGGGAGCCCCGGCGCAGGAAGAATCCCCGCAGCAAGCGTCGGCGCAGCTCATAGCCCTGCTCCCAGATCCTGGCGCTTTTCACCACAACCCAAGGTCCCGCCGCCGATAAAGCAGCAGATGGTGGCGCGCGGAGATGACAGCAGCATTTCATCGCCTGGCAATGGCAATGGCAGCGGTCAAGCCGTGATGCATGGATTCCCGGTGGCAGAAAGCCTGTGATTGCATGTCAGAGGGGAGGCGCCCCGACCCAGCCTGCGGTGCCGTACCGCTCCGTCCGCAGGCGCCACGCTTCACCAACTCCGTGCACGCGGCCGCATCGACGGGATGCAACAACGATTCCATGAACAGGAAAGTGAACAAAAACAGCGGCTTCGCCCAAAAAAGGAAGCAAGCTGTTCGCGCGTGCGATGATCGGGGTTCCTCCGCTACCCCAACACTGCATGGAATGGTTATCCGACCCAACAATCTGGATGGGTCTTTCTACACTTGTCGTTCTCGAGATCATCCTCGGCATCGACAACCTCGTCTTCATCGCGATCCTTGCGGACAAGCTTCCCCCCCACCAGCGTGACAAGGCCCGCCTCATCGGCTTGAGCCTGGCGCTGTTGATGCGACTGGGCCTGCTGGCCACGCTGTCCTGGATCATGCGGCTCACCACGCCGCTGTTCTCCGTATTCGACCACGCGTTCTCCGGCCGCGACCTGATCCTGCTGGTCGGCGGCCTGTTCCTGTTGTTCAAGGCGACGATGGAGCTGCACGAGCGGCTTGAAGGACGCTCGCATGAAGCCGGCGACAACAAGGTGTACGCCAGCTTCGGCCTGGTGGTGACGCAGATCGTCATCCTCGATGCGGTGTTCTCGCTGGACTCGGTGATCACCGCGGTCGGCATGGTCGACAACCTCGGCGTGATGTTCGCCGCGGTGACCATCGCGATGGCCGTGATGATGCTGGCCAGCAAGCCGCTGACCAGTTTCGTCAACCGTCATCCGACGGTGGTGATCCTGTGCCTTGGCTTCCTGTTGATGATCGGCTTCAGCCTGGTGGCCGAAGGCCTGGGCTTCAAGATTCCCAAGGGCTATCTGTACGCAGCCATCGCCTTCTCGATCCTGATCGAGGGTTTCAACCAGTGGACGCAGTTCAATCGCGAAAAGCACGCACAGAACCTGTCCTTCCGGCAGCGCACCTCCAACGCGGTGCTCAAGCTGCTGGGCTCACGCCCGACGCAGGCCGTTGCCGGTGAGAGCCACGAGCCAGCGGATCAGCTGCCATCGGGCCTGGCCGCATCCGAGCACGACATGATCCGCGGCGTGCTGGCCCTGGCCGACCGCTCGGTCGCAAGCGTGATGACGGTGCGTGCCGATATCCAATGGATCGATCTGGGCAAGGGCCCGGAGCACACCACCGCGCAGCTGATGGCCTCGCCGCATACGCGCCTGCTGGTGGCCGATGGCGAGCTGGACAACCTGCAAGGCGTGGTGCAGAGCCGCGACCTGCTGGCGGGCGTGCTCGCCGGCAAGCCCTTGGTGTTGGCCGACTACCTGCGCGAGCCGCTGACCCTGCCGGAAGGCGCGACCGCACTGCGTGCGCTGGAGCGGATCAAGCAGCATCCGATTCCATTGGCGGTGGTGGTCGACGAATACGGCAGCGTGCAGGGCCTGGTCACCGCCAACGATCTGCTGGCGGCGATTGCAGGCGATCTTGCCGATACCCGCGACGCCGACTTCGGCGCCGAACAGGTGGATGGCAGCTGGATCGTCGATGCGTCCATGTCGATCGAAGACGTGGAGCGCATCACCGGCATCACGCTGGAACGAAGCCCGATGTATGTCAGCCTGTCCGGCCTGTTCCTACATGCGCTGGAGCGGCTGCCGGTGGCTGGCGATACCGTTGAGTCGACTGGCTGGCGCCTGCAGGTGATTGACCTGGAAGGCAGGAGAATCGGCAAGACGCGGATCTCCGCGATCGACAAGCAGTAACCACTGCCGGGGCGCCACGGCTGCCACGTGCAGCCGTGCGCATCCTGAAAGCCGTCCCGATTCAGGCCAGGATGCATGGCAGGTGGATCGGCCTGCCGGGGTAATCCAGGCACCGATCAGCATCCTTGGCTGTCGTCACTGCATCCAAACCCTGCACTGTTACGTACAAGCGGCATCTGATCACGCCGGAAAGGACGAGCAAGCGCCATGCAGATACCTAGACAGCTCCTTGGTTTCTCCGGCTGGTTCCTGGTCACCTTCCTCGCCGCAGCGCTTGGTGCGCGGGCCTCCATCTCAGCCGCCAGTTTCTACGCCAGCCTTGCGCTGCCTGCATGGGCGCCACCGGCGAGCCTGTTCGGGCCGGTGTGGACCGCCTTGTATGCGCTGATGGCGCTGGCGGCATTCCTTGTCTGGCGAGAGCGCGGCTGGCGTGCGGCGACACCGGCCCTGACGCTGTACCTGCTGCAGCTCGGCCTCAACACGCTGTGGAGCTGGCTGTTCTTCGGCTGGAAACAGGGCGCGTTGGCTTTCGCCGATATCCTGTTGTTATTGGTGTTGATCGTCGCCACGCTGATTGCGTTCTGGCGCATCCACAAGGTCGCGGCCTGCATGTTGCTGCCCTATCTTGCCTGGGTGGGCTTTGCCAGCGTGCTCAACTACGCGGTCTGGCAGGCAAATCCCGGGCTGCTGTGAACGGCAAAGCCCGCGCCTCGGCGTGCTGCCGCAGCGGGCCTAGGCTGCGTCGGCATCCCCGAGCTGATTGATCTGCGAGCATTCCACCTCGGCGGGCGGATCACGCATGCGTGCCAACGCGATCATCGCGCGACCCAGAACCAGGTTGCTGGTAAACACCGACGGCAGGGCCGCTGTTGCCAGCAGCATCATTGGTCCACCAACCACATACAGCGGCTTCAACAGCGCATGCCGACTGCCGGTGCCAGCGACCGGCCGTACGCCACCCGGCCGCAGCATCACCGTACGCCCCGTCAGCCGGGCCAGTGCCCGCTCCGTTTCGCCTTTGATGCGCAGGGGCATCAAGTGGCTTTCTGGATTGGCGTGTGCACCCGATACATACAGGAACATCCCCTGTGGATTGGCTGCGAACCAGGTCTGCGCAACAGACAGTGTGGTGTCCAGCGTGACCCGCCGGTACACGTCTTCCGCTGTGCCCAAGGGCGGGGCGCCGGCGCAATAGAAGCAGGCGTCGAAGCCCACCAGGTCGGCCTGGCGACGATGGGCCTGCAGGAAGTCCTCCAGCACCAACTCCTCGGTTGCCGTGACCAGGCCGCCGGCGTGTCGCACCAGCGCGACCGTGCGTCTTACATGCACGGAGCCAGCGCAGGCCAACGCGACGCCTTGACCAACCAGCCCACTGGCTCCGGTCAACACGATCTTCAGGCGCCCGCCATCGTTCACCATTGGCCCCTCCGTACGAACTAGAGTTTGACGAAGCGCTGCACCTTGCGTGCCAACCAGCCACTGAATACCAGCGGTGCATCCAGTGCCGAAACACAGATGCACGGCACACCGGGCGCGGTCACCGGCTGGTGTTCCACCTCGGCATCCAGGTCCGCCACATCGCCAGGAGCAAACAGCCCCAGCGCGTCGTTGTACGAACCACGCAGGACCTGGGTGAGTTCACTGCGGCCATGGCTGTGCATGGGCAGGCATTTGCCCGGCGCGATCTTCAGCATGATCAGCGACGGCATCTGCCGTGCACGGATGCAATGCACGCCCGGCGCTATCCAGCGCCAGCGCAGGCTCGCCAGCGAGTCGCCGAAATACGGATGCAGCGATGCCGGTAGATACTCCGGGTCGGCCTGCGGCCGCTCCGGTGGTGCCGACCGCGCCGGTGGCGGCATCGCTACCGTACCCGCGTCCATCAGCTGCGCCAGCATGGCGGCGCGCAGCGTTTCGCGCCGCGTATCGTCGAGCACCGGCTGGGTCTGTTCCAGCAATGCCGAGCCGACCGCCTCGGCATCACGCAGACGCTGACGGCAGTGCGGGCACTGCTCAAGATGGGTACCGGCAACAATGCTCAACGGCGCCTGCAGTGCGCCGGCGGCGTAACTCATCAAGGTGGATTCGTGCAGGTGGTGGTGCGGGTTCATGACGCCCCCCCGACCTTGGACTGCAGCAGCAGGAAGGCCCGCCGCAGATGTGATTTGACCGTACCCAAGGGCATTCCCAACGCCTGCGCGATCTCGCCGTGGCTCTTTGCTTCGAAGTAGGACATCCGCACCAGCCGCGCCTGCACCGCCGACAACTCGTTGATGCGCTGGCGCAACCTCGCATGATCGGCGAACTGCTCGGCGCTGCTGCGATCAAGCACATCGGCCGTGGCCGCGTTCTCCACCGCCGCCTGCACCAGCGTCCAACTGCGCTCGTGGCGGACACGATCGATATGCAGGTTGCGCGCGATGCGGTACAGCCAGGTACTCAGCGCGCCCTGTGCCGGATCGAATTCCGCGGCCCGCAGCCACAAGCGCAGCAGGCATTCCTGCGCCAGCTCCTCGGCCACCGCCTCCGGGGCACCCAGGCCGCGCAGGTAGACACACAGGCGCGGCATGAAGTGGTCGTAGATGCGCATGAAGCAGTCGCGATCACGCAGCCGCGCCACACCGTCCATGTCACCGGCCCAGTTCATTGGCTCTTTGCTCAGCTGCTGTGAACTGGACACGATCCGGGCGGTGTCTAAGGGGGAAGGGAGGTTGCGGGGATCAGGGTACATCTGCGTGGGCAGGGCTGCAGTGAATGTGTTGTCCTTCCTACGCGCGGTGGCGGCGTTTGGATGCACCGCCGTGCCTGCATCCAACGGCCGGCTTCGCCCGTAGGCAAGGAGAGCTCATTCCGGAATGCCCCCATGCGTCTGGTCTGCCTGTTGTTGTTCCTGCCCTGCATGGCGTCGGCAGCGCCGCTGCTGCGCGGTGAAGGCGTTGCGACGACCCGCGACGGGGCAGTGGCCTACCGCGAGGTGCATTGGCAACGCGGTGCCGGGGACGCAGCCGAGCGCTGGGTGCAATACCTCTGCCCCGACGGCCAGCCCTTCGCGCGCAAGCACATGCAGGTCAACGGTTCCGCCCAGGCACCCAGCTATCGCTGGGAGGATCGCCGTAGTGGCCAGGCCGCCAGTGTGGCGGCCACAGGCGGCGTCGTACAACTGAACTGGAAAGAGGACGCGGCGGCGAAAACGCGGGCGCAGCGGCTTCCGCTTCCGGCCGATGCGGTGATCGATGCAGGGTTCGACGCCGCCGTGCGCGCGCACTGGCAGCAATTGATGCAGGGCGAGCGGCTCAGCCTGCAGTTCCTGGTCCCCAGCCGCCAGCGCTACTACCCGGTGCAGGTGCAGCGTGTCGGCACCATCCGCTGGCAGGGGCTTGATGCCCAGGCCATCCAGGTGCAGCTGGATGCCTGGTACGGGGTGGTCGCGCCGCGTCTTGCGCTGGTCTACGCCGATGCCGATCGGCGCCTGCTGGAATTCCACGGTACCAGCAACCTGCGCGATGCCCGCGGTGACTACCCGGTGGTGACGGTGCGCTTCGCACAGAAGGCAGTGGAGCGCCCGCTTGCGCAATGGCAGGCCGAGCTGCAGCAGGCGCTGGTGCCGCGCTGTGCCGCCACGCGTGGCTGATCCTGATGAAATCTTCATTACGCTGCATCCAATCACCGCCGCGCGCCGTAGAGAAGGGTAGGAAACCTCTCGAGATACGCGCCATGGCATCCGCAGCGCCCCTTCCCCGCCGCCGTGTGGCCCTGCTGCGTACGATCCAGCGCTGGTTCGACACCGCCGGTAGCGCTGATGTCGCTAGCGAGCCGCAGCTGGCCGACCGCATCGATTGGATGCGCGCCCTGCCCTTCGCGCTGCTGCACATCGGCTGCCTGGGGGTGATCTGGGTGGGTGTGTCGTGGACGGCGGCTGGCATCGCGCTGGCCCTGTATGCCGTGCGCATGTTCGCGATCACTGCGTTCTATCACCGCTATTTTTCCCATCGCACCTTCCAGACATCGCGCGCCGTGCAGTTCCTGTTCGCCCTTGTCGGCGCCTCCAGCGTGCAGCGCGGGCCGCTGTGGTGGGCGGCGCATCACCGGCACCACCACCGCCACGCCGACCAGCCGCTGGACCCACATTCTCCGCAGCAGAAAGGCTTCTGGCGCAGCCACGTCGGTTGGTTCCTGACCCGCGAAGCCTTCGCCACCGACCTGCAGCGCGTTCCGGATCTTGCCCGTTTTCCGGAACTACGCTGGCTGGACCGCTTCGACACCGTGGTACCTCTGCTGCTCGCCGCCGCCCTGTACGCACTGGGCGCGGCACTTGAACGCTGGGCCCCGGCCCTGCAGACCTCCGGCATGCAATTGCTGGTCTGGGGATTCTACATCTCCACCGTGGTCTTGTTCCACGCCACCGTCACCATCAATTCACTGGCCCACCGCTTCGGCCGCCGTCGCTTCGACACCCGCGATGACAGCCGCAACAATTTCTGGCTGGCGCTGCTCACCTTCGGTGAGGGCTGGCACAACAACCACCATTTCTTCCCCGGCACGGTGCGCCAGGGATTCCGCTGGTGGGAGATCGACCTGACCTGGTATGGCCTGCGGTTGATGGCGATGCTGGGCCTGGTCAAGGAGCTCAAGCCAATCCCGGCCTGGGTACTGGCCAAGGCGAGGAATTGACATGCGTATCGCCGTCATTGGTTCGGGAATTGCCGGGCTGGCCAGCGCCTGGTGGCTGGATGGCGCGCATGAAGTCACCTTGTTCGAGGCCAATGACTACCTCGGCGGCCACACCCATACCCATGCGCTGCAGGTGGACGGGATACCGATGGCCGTGGATACCGGCTTCATCGTCTTCAACCCGCAGCACTACCCGCTGCTGAGCGCGCTGTTCGATGAGCTTGGGGTGGAATCGCAGCCGACCACGATGAGCTTCTCCATGCGCAGCGAGCGCAGCGGCGTGGAGTACAACGCGACCTCCCTCGATGGCCTGTTCTGCCAGCGTCGCAACTTGCTGTCGCCACGCTTCTGGGGCATGTTGCGTGACCTGCGCCGCTTCTACCGTGAAGCACCGGCGCTGCTGGATGGCGGTGCCGGCCCCACGCTGGGCGAGTACCTGCGCAGCCAACGTTACGGCGAGGCCTTCGTCGAGGAACACCTGCTGCCGATGGCATCGGCGCTATGGTCATCGCCGACTGCAACCGTGCGGGATTTCCCGGCGCGCTACCTGGTCCAGTTCATGGCCAACCACCAGATGCTGCAGATCAGCCGGCGTCCACAATGGCGCGTGGTGAAAGGCGGCTCTGCGCGCTATATCGACGCCCTGCGGGCACGCTGGCAGGTGCGCGAACGGCTTGAATGCGCGGTCTGGAAGGTTGAGCGCGAAGCGGACGGGGCGTGGGTCCACAGCGCCGCAGGCGTTGAAGGCTTCGATGAAGTGATCATGGCCTGCCACAGCGACCAGGCCTTGCGCCTGCTCGATGACGCGGACCCGCTTGAGCAGCAGATACTGGGCGCCATCAACTACCAGCACAACGAAGTGGTGTTGCATACCGATGCCTCCCTGCTGCCACGCAGGCGCAAGGCGTGGGCGGCCTGGAACGCGCACGTGCCGAAAGCAACCGACGCACCATGCACGGTCAGCTACTGCATGAACCTGCTACAGGGACTTCCAGGCGATACGCCGCTGGTGGTGACGCTCAACGACAGCGCACGGATCGATCCGGCCAAGGTGCTGCGGCGCATGCGCTACGCACACCCGGTGCATGACCACGCCGCCGTGGCGGCACAACAGCGCTGGGCCGATATCCAGGGCCAGCGCCACACCTGGTTCGCCGGCGCGTACTGGGGCTGGGGCTTCCACGAAGATGGCATACGCAGTGCCCGCCGCGTGGTGGATGCGTTGACTGCGCGCAGGCCCAACGCATTCTGGCTGCCGCAGCCGGAGGCGACCGCATGACCAACAGTGCGATCTACCTCGGCCATGTGGTGCATCGCCGCCATCTTCCGCATCCACATGCGTTCCGCTATCCGATCGCCCAGCTGCTGCTGGACCTGGACGAACTGGAGCAGGTCTTTGCCGGGCGCTGGCTGTGGTCGGTGAACCGTCGCAACCTGGCCGAGTTCCGCCGCAGCGACTATTTCGGCGATCCGGCGCGGCCGCTGGCCGATGCGGTGAGAGACCACGCTGCAACCGTGCTTGGCCATCGGCCGGCCGGACCGGTGCGCCTGCTTACCCATCTGCGCGTTGCCGGCCACGTGTTCAATCCGGTCAGCTTCTACTACTGCTACCGGGCCGATGGCGTCAGCCTGGACTGCATCGTGGCGGACATCACCAACACGCCATGGAAAGAACGCCACGCCTATGTACTGCCTGCGGCAACCGCGCTCAGCAACGGCCGGGCGCTACGCTGGCAGTTCGACAAGTGCTTCCATGTTTCGCCGTTCATGGCGATGGATTGCCGCTACGACTGGCGCCTCACCGCGCCAGCCGACGACCTGCAGGTGCATATGCAGGTATGGCGCGAAGGCCTGCGCCAGTTCGACGCCACCCAGTCCATGCAGCGCCACCCGCTCAATGGTGCCGGCTTGGCGCGGGTGCTGGCCTGCTACCCGCTGATGACGCTGCAGGTGGTCGCCGCCATCCACTGGCAGGCACTGCGGCTGTGGCTCAAGCGCAACCCGGTCCATGACCATCCTTCCCTCGCCGAGAAAACGCGATGAACCAGATGACTTCCTCGGTGGCCCTGCCACAGCCCGGTGCGCTGGATGCACTGCTGCGCCGCCGGCTGCTGGCCGAAATCGCACCGTTGCGTGAGGGCTGTCTGCGTGTGCACGACGTGCTCGGCGAGGTGGTGCTCGGCGATGCTTCAGCGCAGCTGCAGGCCACGGTGACCATTGATGATCCCGCGTTCTATCGCAAGGTTGCCGCACAAGGCAGCGTCGGCGCTGGCGAGAGCTATATCAACGGCGACTGGCGTTGCGATGACCTGGTCACGCTGGTGCGCATCCTGGTGCGCAACCGCGACCTGCTCGATGGCATGGAACGCGGCCCCGCGCGTATTGGCGGCTGGCTGCTGCGTGGCTGGAACCGGCTGCGGCGCAACAGCCGCGAAGGCAGCCGCCGCAATATCGCCGCGCACTATGACCTCGGCAACGACTTTTTCGCGCTGTTCCTGTCGCCAGACCTGATGTATTCGTCGGCATTGTTCGCCAACGAGAGCACCTCGCTGGAGCACGCCTCGCAGCGCAAGCTCGACCGCATCTGCCAGCAACTGCAGTTGCAAGCCGGCGACCGGGTGATCGAGATCGGTACCGGCTGGGGTGGTTTCGCCCTGCACGCCGCACGGCACTACGGCTGCCATGTCACCACCACCACGATCTCGGCGGAGCAGCACGCACTGGCCGCGCAACGCGTGCGCGAGGCCGGACTGCAGGACCGGATCACCCTGCTGATGCAGGACTACCGCGATCTTGAAGGCCAGTTCGACAAGCTGGTCTCGATCGAGATGATCGAGGCCATTGGTGCCGAATACCTGGACACCTACATGGCCACCCTGCAGCGTCTGCTCAAGCCCGATGGGGTTGCGTTGCTGCAGGCGATCACCATCGAAGACCATCGCTACGAGCAGGCCCGGCGCAGCGTGGACTACATCAAGCGCTTCGTATTCCCCGGCAGCTTCATCCCCTCGATTGCAGCGATCCTGGCGGCGAAGACGCGAGCCAGCGACCTGCAGCTGGTGGCCCAGCACGACTTCGGCTACTCCTATGCCTTGACCCTGCGCGCCTGGCGCCAGCGCTTCATGGCACAGCTGTCTGCGGTGCACGCACAAGGCTTCGACGCGCGTTTCTGCAGGCTCTGGGAGTTCTATCTTGCCTACTGCGAGGGCGGCTTCCTTGAACGTTCGATCGGCGTCTCACACCTGCTGCTGGCGCGGCCCGGCCATCAACCCACCGCCAACGCCGGGCTGATCGGCTGACATGCGCCGGACCCTGCTCAACCTGCTCGGCAACCAACTGGTCTGGCTGTGCGCCGTGGCTGGTGCCGGACGGGGTTGGCAATGGCCGGCGCTGCTGGCCTCCGCCCTCTACATCGTCAGCCAGCTTTACAGCGCCGCGCAGCCGCGGACCGAGCTGCGTCTGCTGCTGCTCGCACTCGCGTACGCCTGGCTGGTCGATGGGCTTGCAGCGGCAAGCGGTCGTGTCGCCTACGCCGCTGCGCCGTTCGGCTGGGCACCGCCGCCCTGGATCTTGGCGCTGTGGGCCGCGTTCGCGATGACACTGACCTCGTCGATGGCCTTCCTGCAGCGGAACAGCTTGCTGCCGGCAACCTTCGGCCTGCTGTTGGCACCGCTGGCCTATCTATCCGCTGCACGCGGCTTTGATGCCGTGCTTTTTGCCGAGCCCGCCTGGCATGGATTGCTGTTGCTTGGCATCGGCTGGAGCGTGGCGCTGACGCTGCTGGTCACGAACGCGCGCAGGTGGACCCGCCGTTCAACACAAGGGCAACCAACAGGTGCTTGCACGTGAACAATCTGGGCTGGGTACTGTTGTACGCCGTGGCGATCATGCTCTGGGGCTGGGCCTGGCAGCTCCGCCATCGCAACATCGGCATCGTCGATGTGCTCTGGGCCAAGGGCCTGGCTGCCGCCGCGCTGCTGCTCGCGTGGCTTGGCGACGGCGCAGCGTTGCCGCGCATCAGCTTGGCCGTGCTCGGCGGATTGTGGGGAAGCCGGCTTGCCCTGCATCTATGGCAGCGCGTGCGACATGAGTCCGAAGATGGTCGCTACACGTATCTGCGCGAACATTGGCACAGCCATCAGGGCAAGATCTTCGGGTTCTTCATTGCACAGGCGTTGCTGATAGTTCTGTTCGCGCTGCCGTTCGTCGCGGTGGCCAGCAATCCGCGCACCGATGGCTACATCTGGGTGATGGCAGCAGGTTTGGTTTGGCTGCTGAGCGTGCTCGGCGAATCCATCGCCGATCGGCAGCTTGCGCGCTTCCGTGCAGCGCCAGCCAACAAAGGCCGCACCTGTCGGCAAGGGCTGTGGCGCTACTCGCGGCATCCGAACTATTTCTTCGAATGGCTGCACTGGTTCACCTACGTGCTGCTGGCCGTTGGCTCGCCACTATGGTGGCTGGCATGGACCGGGCCGGTGCTGATGTACCTGTTCCTGCGCTACCTGAGCGGCGTGCCGTTCACCGAGAAGCAGGCGCTACGCAGCCGCGGTGAAGACTACCGCGCTTACCAGCGCAGCACACCGATGTTCTTCCCCTGGTTTCCCCGCACCGCCAAGGAGCAATCACCATGAATGCAGCCACGCAACTGGATTCCGCCATCCATGCCGAGCCCGGCCTGACCGGGTGGGCCGAGCGCGGTTGGCTGCCGGATGCCGCACTGCGCTGGGGTATCCGCCGCCTGTGCGCACAGCGACTGGAGGAGGAATCGGAGGAAGGCCTGCAAGCGCAATCGGAGCGGTTCAGCCGGCGCATCGCCGAGTTGTCCAGCAGTCCACTCGCCCTGCACGTGGATGCTGCCAACCGCCAGCACTACGAAGTACCTGCTGCGTTCTTCCAGGCCTGCCTTGGCCACCGCTTGAAGTACAGCGGCTGCTACTACCATACCGGCACCGAGACCCTGGATCAGGCCGAGGACGCCATGCTGGAGCTGTACGGGGAACGCGCCGGGCTCGCCAATGGCCAGCACATCCTCGAACTGGGCTGCGGCTGGGGCTCGCTGACCCTGTGGATGGCCGAACGCTATCCTGGCGCGCGCATCACCGCAGTCTCCAACTCACACAGCCAGCGCAAGCACATCCTTGCCAAGTGCAAGGCACGCGGCCTGGACAACGTCGAAGTGCTGACCATCGATGTCAACCAACTGCAGCTGCCTGCCGCCACGTTCGACCGCTGTGTATCGGTGGAGATGTTCGAGCACATCCGCAACTACGAACGCCTGCTTGGCCGCATCTCGCGCTGGCTGAAGCCGGACGGCGCCTTGTTCGTGCATATCTTTGCCCATCGCACGCATATGTATCCGTTCGACACGATGGGCGAGGACAACTGGATGGGGCGTCATTTCTTCACCGGCGGGCTGATGCCGGCTGCCGATACCCTGCTGCATTTCCAGCGTGACATGCGGCTGCAGCAGCGCTGGCTGCTGGATGGCCGCCACTATCAACGCACCGCCAACCATTGGCTGCAGCGCCAGGATGCCGCCCGCGAGCAGCTCATGCCGCTGCTTGCGCAGACCTACGGCAGTGATGCCGCGGCGCGTATCTGGTGGCAGCGCTGGCGCATGTTCTGGATGGCCTGCGCGGAGCTGTTCGGTTACGACGACGGCCAGCAATGGCTGGTGGCGCACTACCTGTTCCGTCCCCGCTGAAAAGGACACGCGCATGCGAACCTTGCCGCTGCTGTCGATGCTGTCCATCGCCTTGTTCGGCGCTGGCTGCAGCAACCTGGACACGCGCCCGATCCCGCGCCCGGCATCGGTGGATGTTCCGCGCTTCATGGGCGACTGGTATGTGATCGCGCATATTCCGTCGCGACCGGAACGAGAAGCCTTCGATGCGGTTGAAAGCTATGCACCGCGGCCTGACGGACGTATCCAGACAACCTTCACCTACCGCAAGGGCAGCTTCCAGGCGCCACTGAAAACCATGCACCCCATCGGCAAGGTCGAGGCCGAAGGCAATGGCGCAGTCTGGGGCATGCAGTTCATCTGGCCGATCCAGGCCGAATACATCATCGCCTGGGTGGACGAGGGCTACAGCCAGGCCATCGTCGCCCGCAGCAAGCGCGATTACGTCTGGTACATGGCGCGCGCACCGCAGGTTTCGGAAGCGGACTACCAACATGCGGTGGAGCGCATCAAGGCCATGGGCTATGACGTAAGCAAGCTGCGACGGGTGCCGCAGTCGGTTCGGCAAGACGCAGCGGGCGGACACTGAAACAGCGTCGCTTCGGCAGTGATCTACTGGTGGCGACGCGTATGCTCCAGCAGGTCGCCGTCAGCTCGTCATCCGTAGGGCGCTCACAGACGTACCGGATCGCGCCGTGGAATCAGCGCCCCACCGTCAATGGTCGCAAGCACCGGCGCACCGTTGCTTCCCTTGCTCCAAACGCTGCCGGCATACCGGCCGGCAAGCGGATGCCAGCCCTGTGGAACGAACGCGAAGGTCCAGGCCACCGCTTCACCCTGCACGATCTTGGCGTGGCAGGTCACCACGTCGCTCCACTCGCGCAGTTCAATGACAACTTCGCATGACGTCGGCCTGCCCACATCGTAGGCAGTGACTGCAGCGGCAATGTTGCGACCCGCGCCGCGATCAGACAGCGCGACGATACAGAAAAAGGCCGCAAACAGTAGCGGTAGCGGATGCCAGAGCAACAGCGCAGCAATCGCACACAGTAAGGCGATGGCCAACAACCAGTAGTGGAAACGAGCAACGATTCCCAACGCCAGCCCAGGCCGAAACCTGGCGATCTGTTCCTCGACGGACAAGTCTTTCAACGCCACTCCTCCCGAAGTAGGCGCGCAACAGTGCGCTTGTGACCACCAGTGCCAAGTTTGCCACGTGCCGCCCCAAGCCAGGCAAAGGTATGACGCGACCGCCTGCCGACCAGCCACAATTCGGTGTGCGCTGGACCGATCAGCGTCCGCGACGCAGCTTGGACAAGTCATTGGCCAGACATGCGAAGAGCGTTGCATCATGTCCACCGAAGTTGAAGGAGCATTCCGTGAAGGGAAGAGCAATAAGGCTGGCCACCCCGGCCGACATCGACGCCATTTTCCACATCCGTACCAGCGTTCAAGAGAATCATCTGTCCCTTCGCCAACTTGCCGAGATGGGAATAACCCATGAGGCGATTCAACAGGCGATTCTGGGGGCTCCATGCGCCTGGGTCGCCGAGGTAGATGGCGTACCGGTTGGCTTCTCGATGGTGGATGTTGGGGACGCATGCGTGTTTGCCGCCTTCGTCCTGCCGGAGTTCGAGGGGCTGGGCCTGGGCCGTAGCCTGATGGACAAGGCGGAGGAGTTCCTGTTCCAGCACCACCAGACGATCTGGCTGGAGACAGCTGAAGCCAGTCGGGCCAGCGGCTTCTATAGAGCCCTGGGTTGGCAGCCCGTGGCGAACTTGCCGGAGGGTGATGTCCGGTTTGAAAAGCGCAGGAGGTAGTCAGGGACGCCTGCACTGCAAATCCGCAGTTCGGTGCAGCTTCCCTGCTCAACGGTGCTGACGAAATGCCTCGGACCGTACGCACAAAAAAGCCCGCATCTCTGCGGGCTTGGTATGAATTCCGGACGTGCCTGGACGCCATGGGATCAGGCGATGGTGCGCTTATCCGACCCAAATAATCGATACAACCATATGTTTTAAATGCAATAAAGATAAATTTCACATTGAAGATACCCCCATTTATACCCCTTAGTTGATTGAATGCTGTTGGACTTGCTTGGACAAGAGTGCCGTTTGTCGTCGAAGCCCCTCTTAGCCATTGATGTCCGCTATCGGCCAGAAGCAGACGTTAGATTGCGCTGCCGAAACGCCCCTCACCGAACTGGCGGCGTTACCACGTCATTGCCCAACCCGCCATGGCAGCCAGTAACACGACCAGGACCGGCGGAGCACGCGCAACAACCAGTAGCCCGAATGCGACCAGTGCCATCGCGACATCCCATCGGTCATGGATCGCGCTCGTCCACACCGGGTCATACAACGCCGCCAGCAGGATGCCGACTACCCCGGCATTGACGCCTGCAATCGAAGCTTGGAGATCCTTGCGGTGGCGCAGGGACTCCCAGAACGGCAGCACCCCCACGAGCACAAGAAGGGCTGGCAGGAAAATGACCACCAATAGTGCAAGGCCGCCTGCCCAGCCACCCAGCGGCCCCTCGGCCATAGCCCCCAGATACGCTGTAAAGGAGAAGAGAGGGCCCGGCACCGCCTGCGCCGCACCGTACCCGGCGAGGAGATCCGCCGTGCTCACGGTGCCGCTCTGGACGACCGCGGTCTGCAGCAACGGCAGCACGACATGGCCGCCGCCGAAGACCAGGGCGCCAGCGCGGTACACACCCTCCAACAGCACGGCCAAGGGGGAGCCGCTAACCACCGCCCACACGGGCAGCAGAACAAGCGGCAGCACCAGTAGCACCAGTGCCACTGCGCCGGTTCTTCGCGAGACGGGGTAGCCGCCGTCTGATTGGCCAGAAGCCGGTTCGATCTTCAGCATCCAGCGACCGAGCAGTCCGCTGAAGATGATCACCACGATCTGGCCGGCGACCGAGGGTATGGACAAAGTCAACACAGCGGCAAAAAACGCCATCCCTGCCCTCAGACGGTCCGGGCACAGGGATCGGGCCATTCCCCATACTGCTTGAGCCACCACCGCAACTGCCACGATCTTCAGGCCATGCAGCCAGCCGGATTCAACGATGCCCTGGTATTTGGCAACCCCCAAAGCGAACAGGATCATCAGCACGGCCGAAGGCAGCGTAAAGCCAGCCCAAGCGGCCAACAGGCCAGGCCAGCCAGCGCGGCGCAAGCCCAACGCCATCCCAACCTGGCTGCTGGCCGGGCCTGGCAGTAACTGGCACAGGGCCACCAGATCAGAGTAGCTACGGTCCGTCAGCCAACGGCGGCGTTCGACGAACTCGAGGCGGAAGTAGCCCAGATGGGCGATCGGGCCGCCGAACGACGTCAGCCCCAACCGCAGGAATACCAGGAAGACGCGCCACGCGCTGTCGCTTGTTGTGGGATCGAGCGCCGACATTGACCATGACCTCCTGTGGTTCTCAACGGCGACAAGCCCAGCCAGGCACTAGGATCACGGCGTCAAGCTTCCCGCGTGCCCGGTCACCAGCTCTCCATCTTCCTTTCGGAACGGCCCGGGCAGCGACGGCAGGATCTCCAGCACCACTTCCGAAGGCCGGCACAGACGAGTACCCCTATCGGTTTGTACGAGAGGACGATTGATGAGTATCGGGTGCGCCAGCATCGCATCAAGCAGCGCGTCGTCGCTCAGTGCTGCGTCGCCTAGCCCGAGCGCTTCATACGGCGTCCCCTTCTGCCGGATGGCATCACGTACGCTCAACCCCGCCGCCGTAATGAGCTCGACTAGGCGCGCACGGCTGGGTGGGTTGGCCAGGTAGTCGATCACTTCCGGCTCGATGCCGACGAAGCGAATCAGTGCCAAAGTATTGCGCGAGGTGCCGCAGTTGGGGTTGTGATAGATGACAGCGTTCACGCACTTTCCTCTTTGTTCAAAACGGCCTCCACCACGCCTGCGGCAGCGGCCAGCGCCGCCGCCTCAACGGCCCCCTTGCGCTCGCTGTATCGGTCCACCAGGTAGTCGCTACGCCCGCGCACCAGAATGGTGAACTTGATTAGTTCCTCCATCACGTCCACTACGCGATCGTAGTACGCCGAAGGCTTCATTCGACCGTCGTCATCGAACTCCTGCCAGGCCTTGGCCACCGAGGATTGGTTCGGGATCGTGACCATGCGCATCCAACGGCCGAGCACGCGCAGCGCGTTGACCACGTTGAACGACTGAGAACCGCCGCAGACCTGCATCACAGCCAGCGTCCGGCCCTGAGTGGGTCGCACGCTGCCCTCTTCTAGTGGCAGCCAGTCGATCTGATTCTTGAATACTGCAGTAAGGGTGCCGTGGCGTTCCGGGCTGATCCACACGTGTCCTTCCGACCACAGCGATGCCCTACGCAGCTCCTGCACCTTCGGGTGAGTGGCCGGCACCGAGTCAAGCATCGGTAGCTCATGTGGATCAAAGAGGCGGGTTTCCGCCCCAAGCTGCTCCAGCAGCCGCTGCGACTCAAGCGCCAGCTTGCGGCTGAACGACTGCGGCCGCAGCGACCCATACAGGATCAGGATGCGTGGCCGGTGTGGCTGGGCGACCGGATCGTTGAGCTTGGCGGCCGTGGGGATGTCCAAGGCACCCGAGACCACGTTAGGGATCTGCTGCACGGGGGTTGTCCTGTCATTTTAATTCGATTATTCTAGAATCATGGAACATAAAAAAGCAACCCACGCCTTGGCTGCACTGGGTCATGCCACCCGCCTGTCGATCTTCCGCATCCTGGTTCAGGCGGGGAGCGCCGGCAAGCTGGCTGGCGATATTGCGCATGCGCTCTCTTTGCCTGGCGCCACACTCTCCTTCCACCTGAAGGAACTGCTTGCTGCGGGACTGATCAGCGCCGAGCAACGTGGCCGGACCATCTGCTACCGAGCCGAGTTCGTGGCGATGAACGAGCTGGTGGCCTACCTGACTGAAAACTGCTGTGCCGACGAACAGGCCTGTGAACGCCCCGCAGGATGCTGACCCCATATCCCAGAGTTCGCCAAAATGACCCGTCGTGTTCTCTTTCTTTGTACCGGCAATTCCGCGCGCAGCGTGTTGGCCGAATCGACCCTGACAAAGTGGGGCGAAGGCCGCTATCGGTCCTTCAGTGCAGGCAGCCAGCCGGCCGGTCGGGTCAATCCGTTCGCCATTGCTCAGTTGCAGCGCGAGGGCTTCCCGGTGGAGGGCCTGCGCAGCAAGTCCTGGGATGAATTTGCCGAAGCGGATGCTGCTGCCATGTACCTGATTGTCACCGTGTGCGACAGCGCGGCCGTCGAAGCGTGCCCGGTCGTGTTTGGCGATTTCGTGCGCGTGCACTGGGGCTTGTCCGACCCGGCCGGCGTAGAAGGCTCGGATGCACAGAAGGCTGAAGCATTCGATCGGGCACATCAGATCATCAAGGCCCGCCTGAAGGCCTTCCTGGAGATTCCTGACGGGGCATGGGATGACCGTGAAGCTCTCAAGGCACAGCTCGATCAGATTGCGCAGATCAACTGACCGTCCTCCCGGAAACTCCCATGACTACTGAAACCTCCCGCCTGTCCTTCCTGGACCGGTATCTCACGCTCTGGATCTTCGCCGCCATGGCGCTCGGCGTCGGCCTGGGCGCGTTGTTCGAGGGCGTGCCCAACGCGTTGAACAGCCTTTCGATAGGGTCGACCAACATTCCGATCGCGATCGGTTTGATCCTGATGATGTATCCGCCGCTGGCCAAGGTGAAGTACGAGGAACTGCCCACGGTCTTTGCCGACAAGCGCGTGCTGATGCTCTCGCTGCTGCAGAACTGGATCGTGGGCCCGTTCCTGATGTTCGGCCTGGCGGTGCTGTTCCTGCGCGACTACCCCGAGTACATGACCGGCCTGATCCTGATCGGCCTGGCGCGCTGCATTGCCATGGTGCTGGTGTGGAACCAGCTGGCACGCGGCGACGGCCAGTACGTGGCCGGCCTGGTGGCATTCAATTCGATCTTCCAGATAGCGCTGTTCGGCGTTTACGCATGGTTCTTCCTTTCCTGGTTGCCGCCAGTGTTCGGCCTGCAGGGCAGCGTCATCGATGTCAGTGTCTGGACCATCGCCGAGGCGGTGCTGATCTACCTGGGCATCCCCTTCCTGGCCGGCTTCCTCACCCGTCGATGGCTGAAGGCTCGCAAGGGCGTGCAGTGGTATGAAGAGAAGTTCCTACCTGCCATCAGCCCGATAACGCTCGCCGCACTGCTGTTCACCATCGTGGCGATGTTCAGCCTGAAAGGCGGTGACGTGCTGCGGATTCCCATGGACGCGGTGCGCATCGCGATCCCGCTGACGCTTTACTTCATCATCCAGTTCGTCATCAGCTTCTTCATGGGCAAGCTGATCGCCAAGGACTATCCGCGCACCACTGCGATCGCGTTCACCGCGGCAGGCAACAACTTCGAACTGGCCATCGCGGTAGCCATCGCGGCATTCGGTCTGGCCTCGCCGGTCGCCTTCGCCGCCGTCATCGGCCCGCTAGTGGAGGTGCCGGTATTGATCCTGCTGGTCCATGTTGCCTTGCGACTAGGCAAGCGTCACTTCCCCGCTGATGCACGGAGCCGCTGATCTACAGTAACTGTTGGTATGTTCATACCGTTGAACCTTCCGTTCCAGTACAAGGAGCGAGCGGGATGTATTGCACCTAGCGTCTATTTCTGCACATCGGCTAGCTGACGCTTCTCTCGTCACGATCACAATCGCCGCATCGGCACAGGCACCGGAGTTTGATCACATCAACACTTGATTCTGAACGAGACGTCTACTGCGAAACGGGGAGACCGCTCAAGTACGAGAAGCTGGGACCCAACGCGAAAAACGCGCTAGCTGCTACTTTGATTACCAAGTAACCCGCATTCCTGTCGCCTAAAGGCAACCTCACTGCCTGGCGCCACTCACCTTCGTCACACACGGACGCTAGAAAGGGCCTATGGTGGTTGCTCAAACGCGCACTTCGCGCACGGATCAGCCATGAACCATGACGATGCACGGGCCGACTTAGATGATTTCGCGGCCGATATGATGGCGTCTACCCATTCTTGGAGCTATTCCAAACGGCTGGACACCTTACGCTCTCTGGAAATCCTCTCAAAGAAGGCACTGCGCTCGATAGTGGGTCTACCCAATGAAGCTGAGTGCCGAAATGGCATTGAAGCAGTGCTGGATAGGATCAAAAGCATGCTGACAGCCACCGAGCAGCTCGAGTTGCTGAGAAGCAAGTATCCGCATTGAGCCATCAATCTGGTTCCAGGGAAGAATTCGCTGCATTCATTGGCTCGTGAAGCGTATTCAGCAGCCAACCCTCTTTTCTCCCAAAGTAGTGGTACATCGGCGTATCTCTCAACTTGCATCATCTCGCGTGAGGCGGTCGCGCCCTTTGCGAACCCGAACTGCCCACATCATTCAGTCTGCAGCTGGGTGATCGTCACAAAAATACACAGAGTTATCTGCGGCACACGGGTGCTGAATTCGGCTTTGCCATACGTCGAGCTAAGGATCAATCCTGAGACGTGCTAGCATCAGATCACAGGTCTAGCCTGCTTCGCGTTCGGTGCAGCTGTTTTGATAGTTGCGCATATCGCTCCTTTTCATGCGTTACCTGCCCAGATCCCTGGGTGGTCGCTCGACGGGAGTGCGCAATGCCCGCTTTTAAGACACGAAACGTGAAAGTCACCATCGGTGGCGACTCCTACTTGCTACGCATCCTCAGCGATAAGCAGCAGGTCAGCGACTTGGAGGGGCATAGGAAGCGTCTTCATATTTCCTCGGCGCAATGGGGCTTGTTTGGTCAGCTGTGGCCATCAGGTCAATTACTTGCCCAGGCCATGTGCCGCTTCGAAATTTCGGGCAAGCGAGTACTTCAGCTTTCTTGTGGAATCGGGCTTGCTAGCATTGTGCTGATGCGACGCGGCGTCGAGGTAATTGCCTGCGATGAGCATCCATTGGCCGAGCCTTTTCTAGCTCACAATGCTGCTCTGAACGGATTGCCACCCGTACAATTCCATCACTTTCGTCACGGGCGGGAACCAACCGCGCTAGGCGCCTTTGACTTGATCATAGCCAGTGACGCTCTACATGATCGATCACAAGCCGAAGTCATAGCGAATGTCGTGCTCCACCATGCCAAACCTAGAGCCGAGGTCGTGATAACGGATCCTGGCTTGAGTAGCAGCGAAGAATTCTCCCAGATGTTGATCAAGCAAAGGTTCGCTCTCAAATCGACAAGATGTCGAATGGATGACTCCAACCAAGAGCCATATCGCGGCCAGCTGTTGCACTACTCGCGCAACATGATCACTGCTACCACATGAACCGTGCTAAGCGGGAAAGCATCGCCAGTATCACGTGCGCGACTTGTGATTCATTGTGCTGCAGACTCACAGTCATTTTGGGCAAAGATGATTCAGTGCCTGCCCATCTAACAACCCATCAGGTAGGAGGCTTGCATGTCATGGCCAAGGACCAAGATGGGTGGTGCGCAGCACTAGATGGGAAACAGATGAAGTGTCGCATTTATTCCAGCAGACCTATCGTCTGCAAATCCTTTGCCATGGGCGGCCCCTACTGCCGCGCTGAACGCGACGAACATGCCAAGCAGAGTACTCGCCTCATCGCAATGAAACTCATAGGAGAAACAAGTCATGATGGCAACAAAGCGCACTAAAGGTCGATACCCGGCTACAAAATCGGACTCGGTCTACGCCCCGAAGGTCCATACCAATGATCTAAGTCACGACCGCATCGCCGAAGATGTCGCAGAATTTCAAACATCGGGAGGGAAGATTGAAGTGCTCGGCAACACACCATTCCGGTGGAAGACTCCTGTTACCAAAGCTACGACTAATGGCCGAATGCCCTACCGCGCAACAACAGATGGTGCAGCTGCTCCGAAGCGAACAGAACCTAAACCGTGACACAAGGTGGTTCCTCTTTGTCCACTGCCACCTAGTTCGGCTAAAAGCCTGCGTATCCAGGCGACGCAGCGCTAGCTCAGTCCATGCCATCGTTGGCAGCAGCATTGGCTAATCGGGCAGAAAACGCAGGAAGAAGTGGTACGCCACCTACTTTCATATGCGAATGCAGGCCTTCGAGATGTCGTCCAGCGACATGCGGGCACTTCGTGTAAATCCATTCCAGCTCGGGGGAGCTTATAGGGACGCTCCGGAACGGTCAGGGGACGCGACTGGAATCAAGGACGACTGCTTCCGGCCGGTAACAGACCCTGACAGTGGTAGCTTGACCTCTACTGTGCCGGCGTGGCGATATAGGTGTTGTTTCCGCGCTTCAGCGAAAAACCCTTCGCCTTGTCGTCACCCACCTGCTGGAATTCAACCGTCATGTCTTGCGCGGTCATGAAGAACCGGGTGCTCGACTGTGCAAACAACTCCATCGGCCGCTCGCCGAACAACACGCTCCGGAGATACAGACGATCGCCCTCGGCAATGACCTGGGCAGGCTTTTCCAGCAGGATGTAGTTGCCCACAAGTTTCGCGTTGGCGACTGGGTCGGATGGGAGCGCAATCTTCTCTGTGATCTGGAACTCTGGCCAGCCGTATTCGGCAGCAACGCTCACAAGAATCTCGTCGATCAGGGCAGCGCCGTTGTCACTATTGGCCATCACCACCACGCCTTGCCCGGTATGGGTGTAGCCATACAGCTGCGAGCGGAACCCGTCGGTGCCGCCCGAGTGCGCGAAGCTGATGCCGTCGCCCATTTTTTCGACGTACAGCCCCAGGCCATACTCGCCCAACCCACGGGTCAGCATTGTGGCAGTCATCGCACCGGACAGTACCTTGCCGACCTTGCCGGACTGCACTTGTTGGATATCGACTACTACCTTGGCCAGATCCGTGGGTGTGGACCAAAGCGCGGCCGCAGCCGCTTCGGGATAGACATGCCAACCGCCGGAAACGGGCTCGCCGTTGGTGTGATGCCCAATACCGGCCCGTGCCTGCAACGCCGGCGCCAAGGTCGTTGCGAAAGTGCTGTCCTTCATCTCCAGTGGCCCGAGGACCAGCTCCTGCATCAACTCGGGAAACGGCTTCCCACATGCTTCGGCCATCATCAGTTGAACAACAATGTAACCGCCTCCGGAGTACCTCCATTCGCTGCCGGGTATAGCCTCTACGCGGACCGGTTCGGAGTTAGCTGGCACCACGCCATCCAGCACCTGCAGCAGCGAAGGTAATGCTTGGCCTTGGGCGTAGCCGTAGAAACCATGAATGTTGATGCCCGCACTGTGGTTCAGCATACCGCGCAACGTGACTGGAGCTTGCTGGGTAAAACGGTTATCCGGAATCTTCCAGCTGCTGAGCTGCTCGTTCGCGGGATCGTCCAAAGACAATTTTCCCTGCCCAACCAGGTGTAGCGCGCCTAGCGCACTGATCGACTTGCTGATCGAGCCAGCTTGGAACAGGCTTGCGGTCGTAGCAGGACGCTGGCTGGCCGCATCGAGCACGCCGTAAGCACGCGTCCATTCGATACGCCCATTGTTGATGAGGGCAATGCTGACCGCAGGAACGTCATGGAAGGCCATGCGTGCGGCAAGCGACATCCTTTGGCCAGGTGCGTCCTTGACGACGACACGACTCGAAAGACCCTGTTCCACCCTGGCAACCCGAGATTGGATTTCAGGCGACAGTTCCTGCGCGGATGCAGATGGCGCCACCAGCATCGGCGCGATTGATACCAGGATGAAACGGATTCGGAGTAAACGGAAAACCGAAGTTCCAAGCGCTTTGCGGCTGACGCTGAGCATCAATGATCCTTATACGGAAATGGAGACATAGGACCGGAAAAGCGTTCGTTCGACTGGCTGCCGAACGACCGAACGACGAGCGTACGGGCCGTGAAGCAATAAGGCTACGCGCTTTCCGTTCTAGAGGTACTAAGGCCTCCGATTCGCTGTAGCGTCATTTAGGGTCGATGGCCGATTCCGGCCAGCAGCGGACACGCGGAATTGATCGATCCTGACCGTCTGATGTGCCTATTAAGCTGGATCGATTCATCTACATGTGCCCCATCGCCCCGCGGAAAGCCGGAATGATTCTAGCGTGGCGCCTTAACTTCAAGCCTCTCTGCGCTCATAGACTCTACAGCCAGAGGAAGCACCTCATGGACCAGTGTCAGGAATACCTTGCCAGGTTCCTCGACCAGCATTTCGTGTGCCGAATGCTCGAACCAGAAGAGGCGCTTTTGTGGAGCTTCTAGCTTGAAGAACCACTCAGCTGCAAGTTGGGAAGACACATTGATGTCGTGTCTCCCCAACAACAGGAGAACAGGGATGCGCAACTCTTTCAAAGAAGACATGGAGCTTTCCAATACTCCTGGCATCAGTCGATCGACTGAAACTTCTTGCGCTCTCCATACGTTCCTCATGTCCTCGTCCGTGTAGTCCGGTGACAATGAGATCGCGGCGGCTTCAAACCCAGCATCTGGACGATTGAAAGCCGCGCCCCCGAAAGCATTGACCCACTTGCGCTGCAGGAATAGATCAGCAATTGGGACGGCTGCTCCATCTACAGCATAAGGTGCGATCGACTCAAGCTCCTTCGTTGCTTCAGCATTGCTACTGTCACGAGCCTTCTGCATCGCCCAGGCCCAGCCGCGACGCTCGCTTTCTCGCATATCCACCACCTGCCCAGCTCCAACGTAGGCATGCAGCCACTCTGGATGACGGCGGGCAACATCAAGGCCAAGTAAACTGCCCCAGCTATGGCCTAGAAGAATCAACTTGTCTTGTTTGGTTTCGGATCTTACCCAACCAATAACGGCATCGATGTCCTGGCGCATCTGATCGACCGTGAGTGTATCGATGATCGTTGGATCATAGGATTTTCCTGCACCTCGCTGGTCCCACTGAACCACCGTAAAGTACTCGTCCCATCCGTGCGCGAAGTACCAAGACGTGGGCATAGCCACCCATCCAGGACCACCATGAACTACAAGAAGGACCGGATTGGTTGGATTGCGGCTGCGTATCGAAATCCACTGCTTTGCCCCGTTTATGTTGACAGGCTCCAATCGCTCGATCCCTTCAGGAGTCACGATCTGCCGAAGCCCGGCAATGATCCGTGTGGCTTCGGAACGGTTTCTCGGAGTCATCCCGCCTTCGGCAAGAGTCTCGGACGAAGCAAATAGGAAAGACAGAAAGAGCACCCATCTAGATAATGAAGAATGCAGCACAGGAATTCCCAAGAGATGTTTGCAACCAGCTCGGTTTAGAGTCAGCAGCTATTGGCACACGAAATGTGCTACAGAGTAACAATTTTCACTCAGCGGTATATTTGTAGGCATTGAGCCAGCGTTTGTTTTTCAGATACGTGGCGATGACGACCAGGAAATATCCCAGCACAGCCGCCGTCCTCTGGGCTTCACTGCACGCGCGCGAGGTCCACGAACTCGCCGCTCCCCTGGACAGCGGCAACGCCGCCGTTGAATCTGTAGGTCTTGAGGAAGATCTTGGTTTTGTAGGCCAAAGAGATCACCACCGTTTCGTACCTAACGGGGTCCTCTGCATCGAACTTCATCCCACAGTCCGGGATAGCGGAGTGACGAACCGGATCAATGACGACTTCTTCCGCGCCCCCGAGTCTCGACACCTTCAGATGAGCCACCCTCATGCATCCGCTATCGTCCTTTTGAGTTATCCAAGCAATTTCGACTGGCACTCGCTTCTCTTCGGGACCAACATCGATCTCTTCGCGATACGATTTGACTTCGCCAACGCCTACACCGCCATTCAAATCGGCGTCATAGAGAACCATGCTTGCGGACTGCTTCGCACCCGCACATCCCACCAAAAGCGATGCAGTCAGTGCAGTCAAAAAAGAGACCGTGCGCATCTACTTCCCCCTGATAGTAGTCCGGTGAATGACCGGAGGTGCGTTCATCCTGCAACGCTTGCCTTGGGGATGCAACTCACGTCACATGAAGAAGCCCGAAAGAGCCTATGGTGGTGGGTCGAACGCGCGCTTTGCGCCGGAAGCTGCAGGGAAGCACGAAGATGCAAAGGCCGACTTAGATGAATTCGCTGCCAAAATGGTGGCATCCACCCACTCTTTGAACCACTCCAAACGCCTGGACAGCCTCCGCTCCTCGGAGATGCTCTCGAAAAGTGCGTTGAGGTTGATATCCAGGGTTCCGAATGAAGCTGCGCGGCGAAACGGTATCAAGGCCGTACTGGCCAGGATGAAGAGCATGCTGGCTGCCACAGAGCAACTGGAAGCGCTAAGGGCAAACTTGCGACATTGATAATGAGGAAGGGGCTCTCAGCCTGTTCTTGCGAGTGCCGGAATCACGACGAGCCTTGCGGGCGTCACGCGCGCAGTTTGGGCTACGCGGGAGGCGCACTGGAGTTTGGCTCGCGGCGCAGAGGTTTGCCCCTCAACTTCGAGAGAACATCGGCGGTGGTGAGCCGCCGGGGCAGAGCCTACTCCCTTCGTCTCGCTCAGAGCGGAATCCCGCTCTGCTTTTCGATATGGCGCACACCCGCATGAGAATCCGAATCCTCTCGCGCAAAAATAGAGACACCTTTGCAGCCCATATAGCGCTAAGGTGTCGCCACTGAGGACGCATTAGGCGACGGTTCGGACCAATGGACTACGATTGCATCCGAGGCAAAATGGACGACTTGGCTTTGAGCATGTCAATGCAAAAGGCTCCCGTACCCCACGCCAAGAAATTGGAGCAGATCGCATTGCTAAGAGACTTAGCTCAACGGGCTGGTGACGCCGCAACGGGATCACCGCATGAACTGTCATGAAGGGAAAGCGTCAGAACATTGCTTGAGCGGGTGGATAAAATGATGGCGGAAACCGTTGTGCTCAAGCAGTTCAAGCTTCAGTATCGTCGAATCTGACACCGGTTGACAATTGATTTCAACATCGATTTTTCGATGTAAGCCCCTTTCAACAGGGGCTTTTTTTTAAGTGAGCTAAGTAGATCGTTGCTAGAAGTGCGAAGTAGTAGGACCATCAAATAGTGCGTAAATGCATTTCCCAGTGATCCGAGCTGCCAGGTCTCACACGAGACGATCTATCGCACGCTCTTCATCAAATCGCGTGGCGCCGTGAAAAATGAGCTGCTGGCGCATTTGCGGCGGACACGTGCGATCCGCCGGTCGCGCCCCCCCCAGAAGACGGCGGACCACGGCGGCATCAGCGACACCGTGTTGATCCGCGAGCGCCTGGTGTCGGTAGAGGACCGGGCCATTCCCGGACACTGGAAAGGTGACCTGCTCTGCGGCAGCGGGAACAGCCAGATCGGCGACGTTGGTCGAGCGCAGCACGCGCTAAGCGATGCTGGTAATCCCCACGGCACAATCGTAGCCTGCGCATACCTCGATCGCTTTGGGCATTCCCTTCCACACCTTTCGGGGGATGATGCGAGGCCACCAAGCCCTCGATCCCCGCCGCCGTCAAACGCTTCATTGGGAGGGAGCGGAAGCGCCGAAATGTACACTCAATGAACTAGCTCCAGTTCGCGCTGACTCGATCTTCACAGAGATGAAGGAATCATCTGCGCTCCCTCCAGCAAGACCGGAGGATGTCTTGAAAAAGTCAAAGGGAGATTTTCCATGGGGTCAGTCGCAATGTACCTGGAAGGGCCAGGTCAGCAACGCCGTTCGGTGAGCATTCTGTCGCGCCAAAACAAGCGATTGTTTACCGGCAGTGTCGACAGCATTCGCATCAAGAATCGCTCGATCTCAGAGATCGAAGTGAAGACGTTGGTAGACGAGAATGGAAACATTGCCGTTCAGTCTGACTACGACGGATTCCGCTTCAAATACCCGGACTCTGAAATCCACTGGAGCCTGGTAATTGGCTGACCAAAAGCCCGGCTCCCGCCGGGCTTTTTCTTTGGTGAAAGCAGCAGGTAAGGACACATCAACTTCACCCCCATAGCGGAGCTATCAGGACTCATAAGCTAGCTATTGGAGGCTGTATGAAGACCGCGCCGCCCAATTCCCGCCGACCCTCGCTATGGATATCAGCCTTTTGCATGGGACTTGGTGCGACGCTGGCATTCGTAATACAAGCGGCCCTGTAAGCCAGCATCAGCTCACTCAAGGCTATCCACCAAAGCCCCCCTTACGCTTGCTCGAATACCTGAACAACCTGTCACTGCACCAATGAGGGTTGAGCGCTACGTTTGTTTCCAACGGCATCGTTATCCGACCTAAGCGCGCTCGCTCGCGACCTCCCCAATGCCCCGGGAACCTACACTTTCCACGGCCCCGGCGGAGTTCCTCTCTATATTGGCAAGAGCATCCATATCCGTACTCGGGTCCTCGACCACCTGAGATCCGCGGATGATGCGCGACTGAATAGCTCAACTTTCAGCTTCTCGTTCATTCGCACCGCTGGCGATATAGGCGCCCAGTTGCTCGAAGCGACGCAAGTCAAACGCCACCAGCCTCTGTTCAACCATCGCCGGAGGCGCAACCGGAAGCTATACACACTGTCTTTCGAGCATGGAGAGCCCACCATTGCTAACGTCCATGAAGCACGTGACACGCCCAGCTATGGCCTGTTTGCCAGCAGGCATGCCGCTATCGAGGGCGTGCGAGCTATCGCCGACGATCACCTGCTTTGCTAAAGCCGCCTTGGAATCGAGAAGCTGCAGACTGGACGCTCCCGCTTTCGCCACTCGATTCGTCGATGTCTGGGGGTTTGTTGCGGAAAGGAGGCAGATGAGGCACATCGTCATAGACTCCTCTCTGCCCTCGTGGAACGCCATGTACGAGCGTGGCCCTACCCTGGCGCAATAGGAATCATTGAGCGCTCCCATAACCTGGAGCAGATTCACGTGGTCCGCAACTGGTCTTACCTGGGAAGTGCGTCCGATAAAGCCGCGGCGGAAAAGTTGTCCAAGCCAGCCCCAGGCTTCGATCACGATGGCTACAAAATATTGGTAAAGCCACTCCTGTCCAAGACCGTGGAGCTCATCGAGCTCCCTTAGCCTTTCGGTCGCCGCGCCCTCGGCCAGAAACGGGCTTCCCTTTCGAACCCGAACGAGCTGGAACAGCAAAGCCAATACTTAAAAATTAAGGCGTTCGATGGTGGCAGATCGGCTCAAAAAAAGCTCACATGGACGGTGAGATTGTGCCAATCTGGACGACAGTAATGCCGTCATCATCAGGATAAATAAATGCCATATCACGCGATTGCTTACGCGAGCACCGCAGTCGCAGGCCTCACAACAGAAGATATTGATCGACTGTTGATCGACGCTCGCGCTAGGAACCAGATCCAAGGTGTGACAGGTGTCTTACTTTACGACGGAAGCCGGTTCTTTCAGTATCTGGAAGGGCCTGACTACGGTGTGAGCAAGATCTACTCACGCATACAGGAATCCTCAAAGCATGCCCGGATCGAGGAACTCTTCAACGGTCCTGTTGAAGCAACCTATTTCCGTCAGTGGTACATGGCCTGCAGCGAAACCGACAGCAGTATCCTGCAGAAATTCTGCACGAAAGAGTGGCGTCGCGAGGCTCCTTATCTCGGTGAAGACCACGAGGGGAAGCCACCAGAAGTGCTTCAAAACTTGATCCAGTTCTGGAACGAGACTCGTCCAGACTGATCTTGCCGATGCCGGAAGGGAGCTTCCAGCTTCGAATCTATCAACGCCTCGACTTTGCCTTCAGATGGGGGGGGGGGGGCCCAAACCTCCATCTGCGGCCCATCACTCCCGCCCCCGCCAGGAATAGTCATGCCAAAAATTGAAATGTTTCTGCAGGGTCCCGGCGGGGAACTGCGCAAGGTCAAGTTCTCGAGCCCCAGCATTTCCGAAAAAATAGAGCGGTCTTCCCAGCTCGCCCCAATCTCTCAAAGCATGCGGGGGATCGGCCGCGTGACCGATACAGAGGGGCGCGTTGCCATCCAAGCAGATCACGAAGGGTTCCTCTACAGATATGACGAACAAGGCCCAACTTGGGCGCTAGTTGTTCAGTAGTGACGGCCTGCTCACAAGGTCAGTACACCTGTGGTACTGCTTGCACGTATTGGGTGCATTGCGCACGGAATGTATCGTCAGAGGCTAGCCACACGACTCGGGCCCGTGTTGCGCGTTCGATAAAGTAGAGTACGAAGCCAGTACGGATTGAAGTCCAGAGCTTTGTCAGACAGCGCGCCAATAAGATGCGGGCGCAGCACGGGCTAACCTAAGGTCTTGAATAGCTGTCGCCTACCCGGAAGCCCGAGCCACAAATTCTGGGAATGTCGCCAGGAAGAAGCTCCAGGTCACAGGTGACGTCCGCTTTCGGCCATAAAGAGACACCGACGCTATAAGTGCTTCATCATGAACTCCGCAGTTCCAGGACATAAGCCGGCGAACTGCTGAGACTTGCAGATTGATTCCGGCGCTGCCGCCCGGGGCAGACATCTGTAGCCGCAGCGCTCGAACAAGGCAACTGCCGTGGTCGTCATTAAGAACAGCTCGGTGATGCCAGCATTGGTCGCTAGCTGTTCTGCATGGCGCACCAGCACCAAACCGTAGCCAAGTCCTCGATGACCCTGCGCGACCGCCAAGGAACGTAGCAAGCCTGCCGGTGGATGCAGCTCTACACCCACCACACCGATGAGTTCATCTTCTTCGTAGAGACCACCGAAAACCCTACGCACACTGTCCTCAAGGTCGGTTACAGGCGTGGCTGCCACGCAGCCGTTATGCTGGATCGGCCCCAGCCGGAGCGCAGTCCCCCGATGACAGCCCTCCCTAGGTCTCACGCAAGCAAGAAACATGGTGTTTGCCTCGCCGCTCCCCTCGTACAGTCGCAGGGCCTGTGCGCATGACCATGGGTAATGAAGGTCCTAGACCGTGATCACTTGAGACCCGCTCCATACTGTCATAGAGTGCGCCGAGCGTGCTTGCCGTGCCCTTTGCGTCAGAAGGGCCACTGTCTTGGAGACATGTGGGGGAGTGCATGGAGAAGGAAGATACATACGATTCTTCTACCCAGCGATCGCTGGATCGCCGGTGGCTCGCCTGCGGCCTGGGCTTTCTGGGCATAGGATTATCGGTGCTTGTTGGTGTCATGCAGCATCGTGATAACCAGCAACAGCAGCGCGATCGTTTCGACCAAGTTTCCAACGCAGCCGCTGCCACACTGCAAACACAGCTGGCGATGTTCGACCAAGGGCTGCGCGGTGCCAGAGGAGCGATAATTGCCGCCGGCCCGCAATTGGACCGCGATCGCTTCCGTGCCTACAGCGCCTCGCGGGACTACGCGCGCGAGTTTCCAGGGATACGTGGCTACGGATATATACAGCGCGTTGCTGCGGAAGACCACGACGCGTTCGTTGAGGCCGCCCGCACCGATGGCATGCCGAATTTCCAAGTGCACGCACTAGCTCCCAACGATGGCGAACGCTTCGTCATACGCTACATGGAGCCGATGCTTAACAACGAGGCTGCACTCGGCTTGGATATTGCCTCCGACCCTGTTCGGCGTACTGCAGCGGAGCTCGCAGCAAGAAGTGGGCAAGCCTCTTTCACCCCGCCGATCACGCTCGTGCAGGAGGCAGGACTGAAAAGGCATGGATTCCTGCTGCTGCTTCCAATCTACGCCTCACCCAATCCCCTTGGGACAGCCGAGCAACGATGGATGGATGCGCGAGGCTGGGTAGTCGCGCCGTTGACGATAGATGCCGTCCTTGATCGCCTAGAGCATGAGGAGCGGCCCTATGCGATTGCACTAACTGACGCTGGCGAAAATGCCAGTAGCGGCCCCTTCTACACCAGTCCCGATTTTGACTCGTTGTCCCCCAATGCGCCGCAGTCGGTCCATCACTTGAACATCTATGGGCGCGACTGGCTTGTGCAGTTCAAGGCCCGTCCAGCCTTCATCCCAAGTCTTGATCTCCCCACACCCTGGCTAACCTCGCTTGTGGTGGCCGGACTGGGCCTGTTGAGCATCGCGGTCTGGTATCTGGTGACCACTGCACGCGTGCGGCGGCGTGCCGCTTTCCTGGATCATGCGCAACTTCTGGCGCTGGTGTCCGGCTCAAGCGAGGCCATCATCGCCTGCAATCCTGCTGGCCGCATCTCCTTGTGGAACGCAGCTGCAGAACGAACTCTGGGCTATACAGCGAACGATGCGCTCGGCAGTAGCATCGACAGCATGCTCGTCGATAACGCGAACAACCCCGCCTTCGATGATCTTTCCACTGACATCGTCGGCGAACCGCACCAGCTGCGTCGCAAGGATCACGGGCTGGTCGATGTGCTCGCCAGCCTCTCTGTGATTCGTGACCCAGCTGGTCATATGCAGGGCGCATCATTCTTCCTGCATGACATCTCGCACCATCTGCGCGCCGAGGAGCAGTTCAGGCGCGTCGTGGAGGCTTCGCCCAGTGCGATCCTGATGGTCAATGAAGCCGGCAGCATCCAGCTAGCCAATGCGAAGGCCGAGGAGCTGTTTGGCTATCCGCGGGAAGAACTGCTTGGAACAACCATGGATCGCCTCCTGCCATTGGAGACACGTGGCCACCACACCGGCTATATCGAACGCTACTTCCAGCAGCCCCAGGCGCGCCCGATGGGCGCGGGCCGCGATCTCTATGGGCTACGGCGCGATGGTGCGCGCGTACCGGTGGAAATAGGCCTGAACCCGATAAACACTGCGGAAGGTCGTTTCGCTCTCGCCTTCATCATCGACATCACCGAACGCAAACGGCATGAGGAGGGCATCATGCGCCTCAATGCCACCCTCGAGCAGCAGGTACTGGATCGGACCGCGCAGATACGCACCTATTCCTCCCGCCTGGGCGCGATCCTGCAACATGCCGGCTACGCCATCATCGTCACCGATCTACGGGGCCGGATCACGCTTTTCAATCCCGCAGCGGAGCGCATGCTGGGCTATGACGCCAATGAGATCACCGCCAGCGACACCAATGCCGATCGACTGCATGAAGGAGAAGAGCTGCGCTCCCGCGCGTCCGCGTTGTCCACGCAGCACGACAGCGAAGTCGGTGCATCCTTTGCGCAAATTGCCGCCCTCACTACCTGCAAGGGAAGTGATATCGCCGAATGGACGTATGTATGCGCCGACGGAAAGCGCCTTCCCGTCGCGCTGAATGTAAGCACCCTGCAGGACGACCAGGGAGAGGCATCCGGCTACCTAGTAATGGCCTCGGACCTCACCGAGCAGAAGCAGCGTGATTCAGCACTGCACCATGCCATCACCGCCGCCGAACAGGCCAATCGCTCTAAGAGCGACTTCCTGGCAAACATGAGCCATGAAATCCGCACGCCCATGAATGCCATCCTGGGCATGCTCTACCTGTTGGACCGCGCTGACCTGCCTGTTTCCGCGCAGGACATGACCCGCAAGATCAATGCGGCGGCACGGTCGTTGCTGAGCATCATCAACGATGTGTTGGATTTCTCGAAGATAGAGGCTGGGCGGATCGAAGTGGAGCACGCTCCCTTTGATCTGGCCGAGGTGCTCGACAACGTTGCCACACTCATGGCCTCCGCAGTGGATACGCGTGCGGTGGAAATGCTGGTTTCGCCGACGCCGGAAGGTGCACGCTACCTGCGCGGCGATGCCCTGCGCCTGGGCCAGGTACTGGTGAACCTGGTCAGCAATGCCATCAAATTCACTGAGCGCGGTGAGGTAGGATTGCACGTCACGCGCAAGCCCTGCGCGGACGAGCGCAAGATCCGCCTGCGATTCTCCGTCTTCGATACCGGCATGGGTATCCCGCAGGAGAAGCAATCCATGGTCTTCTCCCCGTTCTCGCAGGTCGACTCATCGACCACACGACGTTTCGGCGGCACCGGCCTGGGCTTGAGTATCTGCCGGAAGCTGGTGGCATTGATGGGAGGCACGCTGGAGGTAGAGAGCAGCCCTGGCCAAGGCAGCACATTCTTCTTCACCCTCGACTTTCCGCTGGCCAGCTCGCCTGGCGAAAAAATGCCCATACATGGCCCGTGGCATGTACTGGTCGCAGATGACCATGATCTGGCGCGCGAGCACCTGAATACACTTATCCGCGGGTTCGGCTGGACAACCGAGGAAGTCGAATCCGGCCTGGAGGCCGTCGAGCGTGTCACCACGCCCACCGCCAAGCATTGTGATGTGGTCCTGATGGATTGGCAGATGCTCGGAATGGACGGGCTTGCCGCCGCCGCGGACATCCGCCGCCGGGTACAGACCGCACAGCAACCTATCATCATCATGGTTACGGCTTTCGAGCGGAAGCTTGTTGACGACGAGGCAAACCGGGCCGCCGTCGATGCCGTGCTGACCAAGCCGGTCACCGCATCCGTGCTCTACAACGCCATCAACGAAACGCTGGCCCTGCGAAACCCTGCGCTGCGTGTGCGAAGCAGCGCAGTGCCCTCGAGCCGCCGACTAGAGGGCTACCGCCTCCTTGTGGTCGACGATAGCGAGATCAACCGGGAGGTTGCACAACGCATCCTGGAAGACGAAGGCGCCGTCGTGGAGCAGGCCTGCGATGGCCGCGCGGCCTTGGACCTGCTGCGCGACAAGCCCCATCGTTGCGACGCCGTGTTGATGGATGTGCAGATGCCGGTAATGGACGGCTACGAAGCTACCCGCCATATCCGGGCATCACCCGAGCTCTGGGCATTGCCAGTCATCGCACTTACCGCTGGGGCGTTCAGAACGCAGCAGGATGCGGCGTTGACGGCGGGCATGAATGCCTTCGTCGCAAAGCCATTCGAAGTGCCTGACCTGGTTGCGGCCATCCTCCGGTGCACGCGTACTGCGGTGGAGCCACGCCCGCTGCAACCGGATCTGCTGCAAACACATCCAGAGCGTGAGGCGACATCAGCGCTTGAGTTGAGCAGCATGCCGCTGCTCGACGTCGACAAAGGGCTGGCCTACTGGCGAGAAGACGGTCCCTACAAGCGGAACCTCGCGCTGTTCGCGAGGCGCTACGAACGTGCGAAGGAGGAAGTCCAAGCCAGCCTGGCCCGGCATGACACGCCAAAGGCACGCGCCGACCTGCACCGCATGCGCGGCGCAGCTGCATCGCTTGCGTTGTCACGACTGGTTACCGCATGCGCCGAAGTCGAGGAATGCCTGGCGCTTGAACTGGACGCCGCCGACGCGCTCCGGCGAATGGCATCCGTGCTTGAGGAAACACTGGCAAACCTGCACCACTACTCTCAGACCGATGAAGGCGATCAGCGCCCTGCCAGTGCCCCTCCACATGCCGATCCGGTCAACGCACTTGAAGAATTGCTAGCCGCCCTGGACAGCGCCAGCCCGGGGGCAATTGAGCATGCCCTCCACCGCCTGCCGGCCGGGCTACCCGACCATGTCCGGCAACGCATCGTGCTGTGTATCGAGGAATTTGATTACCGTACTGCCGAACATGAGGCCCGCGCCTTGTTGGAGAGCCTCAACACCCATTCCCCCCCTTTCCAATCATCAACCCAGGATTGACGGACATGCCCAGCGGCCCGATCCTCTGCGTGGACGACGAGCCCAACAACTTGGCGCTTCTTCGCCAGATTCTTGGAAACGACTACAAGCTGGCCTTCGCACGCGACGGCGAACAGGCGCTACGCGTCGCCGGAAAACACACGCCAAGCCTGGTTCTGCTGGATGTGGAGATGCCTGGCATGGATGGTTACCAGGTCGCGGCCGCGCTCAAGGCCAATGCTGCCACCGAGCACATTCCGGTCATCTTTGTCACCGCGCTCAACCGGGAAGTGGACGAACGTGCCGGCTTCGCCTGTGGCGGGGTGGACTACATCACCAAACCCGTTTCACCCTTCATTCTGCGCGCGCGGGTGAACACGCATCTGTCGCTTGTTCGCGCCTCTGCGTTGAACAGCAGCTACCAGGATGCCATCCAGATGCTCAGCGTGGCGGGGCATTACAACGATTCGGATACCGGCGCGCATATCTGGCGCATGGCCGCCTATGCCCGCGTTCTGGCTGAAGCAGTGGGCTGGGAGCTCCCAAGGGCGAAACTGCTGGAACAGGCCGCGCCGATGCATGACACAGGCAAGATCGGGATTCCCGATGCCATCCTCAAGAAGCCGGGCAAGCTGGACTCAGGTGAGTGGGAGATCATGCAGCGTCACACGCTGATCGGGTTCGAGATTCTCAGCCGTAGCAAGGCTCCCTTGTTCGAACTGGCAGCCGAGATCGCCCTCAGTCATCACGAACGCTGGGATGGAACAGGCTATCCACACCGTCTGGCAGGCAGCCGCATCCCGGAATCGGCCCGCATCGTGGCAATAGCTGATGTGTTCGATGCCCTGGCAAGCCGGCGTCCCTACAAGGAGCCGTGGCCGGTGGATGCCGTCGTCGAAAAGATAAGGGAGGGCCGCGGCAGCCACTTCGATCCGCAGATGGTGGATGCTTTTACAACGTGCTTGCCGTATATCCTCGAAGAAAAGCGTTACTGGGATCAGCGCGAGACGGGGCCGATAACTGTCACGGATTGAAGCGTGCAAGCGCATTGATCTGTTGGCCGATACAGGATGCACGGCGAGTACGCCAGCGTACAGTCGCCGACTTGGCTCCGCTCATCAGTTCATAGCATTCTCGGACTACCTTGACAGCCGCGCCCATTAAGCGCGATGTTGTAGCTGATCGTAAGAGCGACATCGAGACCCTAAGCAAGAGATTTTCTTGCGGCGGATTGTCCAAGAATCCATGACCATGCCTACGGAGGCCGATGTGTCACGCACTGAGATGTTCTTGGAAGGGCCTGGTCGACTGATACGCAAAGTCACACCCTGCGGCCTCAAGAGGGACCAACTTCGGTCTTGCCGTAAAGGCCGTATCAATAGGTTGGCAGACCCATCAGAAGCCAGAGCTGTTCGAGACAGCGAAGGAAATATTGCATTGCAAGTGGACAAGGAAGGTTGGAAGTTTCGGTTTCAGGGATCTCCATTCATATGGCAACTCTTGGTTGGATAACAGACGCTATATGACCTCATCGCCTGCCCATACGCTAAAGACCGATCATTGCGAACAATTTGAGATTCTAAGGAATCTTGTAAATAGCATCTCATCCGATATTGGACGTCTCTCAGCGCAAGAGCGTATTAGCCAACTCGAAGCCATCCGGCGCGCTGCGACACGCGCTTATAAGAATGCCAGCCCGTCGCTCGAAGACGCCATTTCTGCACTAGTACTCCGAGCCTGCAATGCGTTCATCGACGCAGACGCCACTTATGCCGAAGACGTCGCAACGCCAGCATCATGTAGCGCCTAAGCTCTTCAATCCGAAGAAGTTAGATCATAATTTTGATTTCACCCCACCACTCTCAAGCAGATCAAACCATCCTCTGGTGATCGGGAATAGCTACCACATAGCTTCGATCAAGACGAATAGTGACATGCCATTGCAAGTAATGACCTGAAGCAGGGCGACCAACTATGCTGCATCACATGGAGCGGACTAACCCCTGAGTTGACACCACGCAGCTTGTCTTGGACGCTACAACCAAGTACTGTCAAATCGGTGACCCGATGATCAGGTATTTGGACGGCTGGCAACTTCACGCCTACGTAGAACATACGGTGGATGGCCCCGGGGAAGCGTGCATATCATCCAGACACCTCGCTCGAGACATACTTCACATCACTCGATTTAGCGCAATGAGATTTCGCTCATCGCGCGAAGCTACCGACTACATCGACGCTCAACTTTTCTCAGTGAAAAGTGTCGCTGACGATGGAACTCTCAGGTTCTAGCGCTTATCAGCCCCTATTTCACGCCGAAACCTTCCGTGACTATAGTTCCTCGACAGTCCTGTTGCGCACTAGGCACCAAAAATAGCTGAACGATCAGAACGCTATGGATAACGGCCACGCCACACGCACCTCCAAACCTCCCAGTTGGTGTGATGTGCCAAGCGATACCAACGCGCCGTGTGAATCAGCAACCTGTTTGACAATGGATAGACCCAAGCCACTACCTTGAACACTGCTACCCAGTGTCCGGTAAAAGCGATCAAAGACGCGCTCACGTTCGTCCTCCGCAATCCCTGGACCACTATCAGCGACGATCAAGATCGCAAGATCCGCCTCGCGACGGACAGAGACCAGAATGCTTCCACCGAGTGGCGTATAGCGGATAGCATTTTCAAGAAGATTACGTGCCAAAGCCGCCAATGCAGCCTCCTCCCCCCTGACATCCACTGTCTCCAACTCAAGAGTCATGTGTTGTCGCTTAAGATAGGAGAGAGCGCTTAGTGCCTCCGCTTCCAACGCGACGATAGCATCAAGACTAAGCCGACTAGTCAGCATTCCACAGATCGCCTCTGCACGGCTAAGTTCCAGTAGTTGTGCGACGAGACGCTCCAGCCTTCCAATCGAGTTGTCCACCAGGTCCTGAGCACGCGCCCTCCCAGCGTCATCAGGCGCAAGCCGAGCATTCTCCGCATGTACTTTCAGCGCGCTAAGTGGTGTCCGCAGCTCATGCGCCGCGTCACCTACAAAGCGACGCTCACGTGCAAGTGCTTCATTAAGGCGCACTAGTAGACCGTTAACCGCTTGAATAAGGCCGTGGACCTCCCTTGGAACATCACGCTGATCCAATGGTGACATGCGTTCTGGATCACGCTGTCCTATTTGGTCAGAAACAAGCTGTAGTGATCGTGTTACATGGTTCACACTCCACCAAATTACCAATGCCATGAGCGGCAGAGCCAGGAGCAATGGCAGCATAGTGCCAGCTGCAATGTCTTCAGCAAGCTCCTCGCGAATATCAGAGCGCTCACCTGACTGGAACCACCGCCCCTCCTTGGTACGCATAGTAAACGTGCGCCATTGCTCACCTCCAATCAGAACGCTGGCATAGCCAGGGGTCAGAGGGGCCAACGGGGTAATCGGCGCACTGTCCGAACGTAGCAGCAACTTTCGATTCGCACCCCAAACTTGGAACGCAAGCTTACTCTCGTAGGCATGCCCATCCTTGTAAGCAAGTGCTTCCCCGACACCTTCCGCCTGTCCATGCCATCCGCGGAGTACGACGGTGTCTCCAGGGAAGGCAACTAGATCACCAAGCGGCTCGTTCACCAGCCCTATCAAAACTCTGGTTGATTGAACTAAGCGCGCATCGAACATCTCACCGGCTTCCTGCAGACCCGCCCGGTAGCTAAAGAACCCCGCAACCGCCATTAGCACACCCAGCGTAGCCAACAGCACTATCAATAGCGTCCGACGCATTGATCTCATTCGTCGGCCCCCGATGATTGACCGAGTGCGTAGCCGATTCCGCGAATCGTCCGAACGATGCCGGCGTCAACCTTACGTCGCAACTGATGAACGTGAACGTCTACGGCGTTGCTGGCTACGTCCTCGTCCCACCCATAGAGATGCTTCTGGATAGTGTCCCTCGCCATCGGCCGGCCATTTTGCTCCATCAGTAGACGTAGCAGAGCGAACTCGCGCCGAGTCAGATCCAAAACTCGCCCCTTCCACCGTGCTTCTAAAGTCGCTGGATCAAGATGGAGGTCTCCCGCATCCAAGGTTGGTTGTACTCGCCCGCTTCGCCGTCTAGTCAAAGCACGCACACGTGCCAGCAACTCTGCAGTATCAAACGGCTTGCCTAGATAGTCGTCGGCACCGACATCCAATCCGAGCGTTCGGTCGATAGGCCGCTCGCGGGCACTTAGCACCAACATTGGAACAGGATTATTGGCAGCGCGCAGGCGACGAATTACTTCAATACCATCAATCCGAGGCAAGCCAAGATCCAGTACAACCAAGTCAAACTCGCCCTCGTCGGCCGCTAGGACCGCTCCATGGCCATCTTGTACCCAATCCACAGCAAAGGCGCCGCGGCGAAGGGCGGTTCGAATCCCTTCGCCCAGCGACAGATCATCTTCGACAAGAAGGATACGCATAGCCGCAGTGTCGTTTCGACATGCCTACTTTGCAATATGGCTCATTACATCCGTCAGCTTCGCCTCCGCCTCACGACGCCTGCCAATGTCCGCCACCTCGCGCCCGGGTCGCGCGGGGGCATCCAAGGCTTTCTGCAAGGCTATGCGTGCCGACCTCCATTCCTTCTGATCACGAAGGAAATCGCCGTAGAAATAGTTGGCATCTATTCCGTCAGGATCGATCTCCAGACCCCGTCGAAGCATCTGCCTAGCCTGGTCATCATCACCGAAGCCTAATGGCCACCCGGGCACCTGATAGTAAAGTGCCCCTAGACTTGTGTACGCTGCACCCTCAAGTGCCTGAGGATCCAGTTTCAGTGCAGCCTCAAAGTCGGCCCGAGCCTGCTTGACCAAACTCAGGGCCCCCATTCCGCCTCTCTCCCCGGCAAGACTGGAAAGCACGATGCCTTCCCAAATAAGGGCTCCTGCATCACGGGGCGCAGCCTGCCGCGTTTGTGCGGCCTGTACAGAAAGCGCAGAAAAAGCAGCTTCCCGCTGCGCCTTTGGCGTCTGGTAGTTGATCTGAGCCCAGCGGTCGCGGACTTGGGCTACGGATGGCGCAGCCTCTGAAACAAAGGCGATCCCTAACAAAACTACGGTGGCAATGAGAATGAGATAGAACATGGGCTTACCCTGTGTGCGCTTCATGGGAGGCGTCCTCTTTGCGAAGTGAAGGTGTGGGATCGATTGCCAGGTTGCTGCTCGCATGTCTTTTGATTACCGGTAGTTGCTTCCGCAAGCTACGATCTACCAGCTCCGGAAATAAACCGTTGAGACGAGCAAACAGACGCTCCGGCCATCCCAACTGCAGGCGCGAATTCCCTGAGCGCAGGGCCTGCAACAACGCTAGGGCGACGTCATCCGCTGAGTCAGAGGTGACGCCCAGCTCAGCATTCATTGCATCTACCGAGGCACTGTTGAAATCTGTGCTTGTTGCTCGTGGTGACAGGTATTGGAAGCTAACGTTGCTGCCTGCGTACTCTCGCCCCAATGCTTCTACTAGGCCCCGCAGGCCAAACTTGCTGGCGCTGTAAGCGGCGAAGCCGGGATATGCCAAGCTTCCGAAGGTCGAACCAATCACTGCGACGCTTGCCTTTGGCTGTCGCTCCAAAGCTGGAAGCAACGCGTGGATCAACAGCAGCGATCCAACCAAGTTTGTTTGCATCAACTGCTCAAGCGATCGATCTGTTTGATCCGCAAACAGACCAAATGCGGCGCCGGCGTGCCCAACCACCAGTATGGAGGGGGGCACCGTCATTGCGGCCACTTGCTCTAGTAGCTCCTGACGACCTGCTGATGTGCCTATGTCGGCGCCCACGGGGAAGACCGTGCCGCTCGGTAACGCGTCTGCCAGCATTGCTAGGCGGTGGGTATTGCGCCCCACCGCGACCACCTTAGCCCCCTGCCCCACTAAGCGAACGCATAGTGGCCGTCCTATGCCACCGCTGGCACCTGTGAGGATAATAGTTCGTCCGGCCAGGTCCATTACGCCACCTCAGCCAGTCGCGTGCCACTGGAGCGCAAGGTTCTGAATATATCGCCATACAGAACGTAGAATCTTTGAGCAGCGCGGACCACCGCCAGCTGATCACAGGGATCGTCTAGCTGGTCCATCAGTGATTTGAAGAAGCCAACGTGCTCAACGTCCAGGTCCCCATGGGAGAGCAAATAACTGAACGCGTTGCGCGGTAGATCCAACGACGTCTGCAATGTATTGGCCGCCTGTGTCGCCAAAGCCACACTAGTGCCCTCTAGTACCAGCACCATTCCGAAGAATCCAACAGGGTTGCCCCGTTGGATGAGATCGTAGGCGTAGCTGACCATCAGCTCGGTGGCTAGCGCCGGTTCCGACACGGCAGCCGCCTCCCGGTCTCCACCCGCTGCGGCAATGTCTTCAAGCACCCATTCTTGGTGCCCCATCTCTTCCTCAATGTACTCACCGATTGCCGTTCGCAACCACTCGAGCCTGGAAGGTAACCGGGAGCCGCACGCCATAAGAAGTGGTACGGTGTGGCGCACGTGGTGATAAGCCTGCTGCAAGAACGCAAGATAGTCGGAACGATCAATGCGGCCTAAAAGAGCATCTCCGATAATGGGGATCTCAAGGAGCCTTTGGCGCTCACTTGTCGTTTGAGCGAGAAGGCCATCGTGAAAGCTCATCTGTTGTCTCCTGTAGTACTGAAGGCGGGCCGCCTGTATGCAGCGTCGATCTGGGCTTGGTAGTGCGCGAGGATCGCCTCACGCTTAGGCCTACCGTTTGCGGTCATCAGGCCCGCTTGCGCGGAGAATGGTGCGGCGGGTACATAGCGCGCGATACGCGCGTAGTCTGGTAGTCCCGCATTAACACTCGCTAGCGCATCCTCTATAGCGCGTTCGCCTTGACCAGCATGTCGCGGCACTAGCACGGCTACGTTATCGGCCTGCGCCTCGCCCCAAACTACTGCCTGGGCGATTGCAGGGTGGGAAACTAGCTCGCTCTCTACCCATTCCGGGGACACGTTGCGGCCGAAGGCCGTGATAAACACATTCTTTCGGCGACCTGTTACATGCACGAAACCCCCATCATCGACGTGCCCAAGGTCTCCGGTGTGGACAGGGCCATCAGGTAGCAGTTCCCCCCCCAAGTAACCAAGCGCCCGTGCGCCTGAGACAATGATCTCTCCGTCGATAATCTCAACCCGCGCGTGCGGCAGCGGCTTTCCGACAGTTCCATCACGTTGAGCGTCGGGTCGGTTAAGGCAAACCACGGAGCCGCACTCTGTGAGCCCGTATCCTTCAAACACCGGCAAATTTATTCGACGTGACCGCGCTAGCAGACCAGGAGAAACCTTTCCTCCGCCAACGGCGAGATAGCGCAGAGAACGCGGAAGAATAGCGCCCTGCTCGGATGCCATCACCAACGCTAATAGCAACTGTGGGACCAAGATGATGCTCTCGGGTTGATAGGCGTGCAGGCACTGCAACAGCCTTGATACATCCAGCCCAGACGCCCCCGTGTAGCCAATCTCTTGAAGAGATGGAAGCGCAATCTCTGCCCCAGCCAAGAGTGTCGCGTAGAGCCCTGCAACGTTCTCCAACAGCGTAGCCAACGGCATCAAGCACAGATGGCGGCGCGGAGATATTCCCTCAGCCGCTCCCGCCAATGAGTTCGCAACAATCAACAACGTTTCTGCGGATAAGCAAACTCCGCGCGGGCGACCTGTGCTGCCCGATGTATAAGTTACACATGCCGTGGCCGCTGGCAGCGCGCTACCATCGGCCGGGTCAAGCCACGCGCCCAGGGCGTCAATAATGGGAATCGAAGCACCGCGCAAAGTACGGCCATGCAGCTTCGACCCCCCATTAGCTGTCACAAGTAGCTGGGCGCCACTGATGTGTAGCGCGTGCTGCACTTGCCCTTCGGAGAAGAACGTTGGGAGTGGGATGTGCACCCCATCGATCACGCGCAAGGCAAGGTCCAACACCAGCCAGTCCGGTCCGTTGTCCAACCTGCTAGCCACACAGACCAAGCCCGCGCCCTGGAGCCATTGCGCCAACTGATGCACCCGGCCGCTAAGAGCCGATGACGTAATCTGGGCGTCCCCGGCAATAATGGGCTGGCGATTCGCATCCAACAGCCCGATAAAAGTCTGCGATGAGATGCTCACCCGGCTTCTCCGGCGTTGTTTAGGCCTTCCGGCATCACTAGAGGACACGCTTGTCCGCGAAGGAATGCGATACCCTCAAGTACGTTTCCGCACATCAAGCGCGGTTGCGTTTCGTAATAACGCCCCCAGTCAGCAGCGCGCTCCCCCATTCGCTCTGCCCGCGCCACCGCTAACTCTATCGGGGCCAGATGCAAGCGAACGAAGGCATTGCGTAGCTGCCTGGTGGCGACAAATAGCACCCAGTCCACCTTCGCGGCGCCAAGCACCCATGCCAGTTGCACAATCAGCTCACGCGCGACCCCAGCCGTGGACGCAGCAAAATGACCGACCTCGACGATCTGGTTTCGTCTGGGAGAGGTAGACAGCCTACTGGCTAAAACCTCCTCCACAGGCGCGTCTAGGTAGTGCTCGACAAATAGAGGGCCAACAGCGGCTTGGCGCAATCCGACAGCGGCAACAAGCTTCCCTTGCGTATCACGGTAAGCCAGCAAATGCGGCATGAATGTGCGCAGCTCTGCGTCGAAGCGCTCCCGGTAAACTGACGAAATGAACGACTCTACCGCTCTCCGCGCGGGATGGTTTGGGCCGATTATTGCCGCATCAGCGAATCTGCCAGGGAGTGGCGCCAGAGGAATCGGGTGTGGGATCGTGTCCATGGGACAGGATCGTGAGGGCTGGCGATTAAGGCAAAATTAGCCTGTTGTTAGACAATGATTAGCCGTTCGCTTAGATTTTGTTAGCGATAGAAAGCACCGCACTTGGCTGCCTACTCCAGCTGAGCCCTTTACGCCGGCGAACCGGCGCCTCTGTATCTTGGTCGTAGGCCCTTTGGAACTCGCGGCGGCTCGTCCAGCCGCAACTATCAGAACTTCACTGCATACGCGCGAGGTCCACGAACTCGCCATTTCCCTGCACAGCGGCAACACCGCCATTGAATCTGTAGGTCTTGAAGAAGATCGTAGTTTTATAGGTTAGAGAGACAACAACCGTTTCGTACTTAAAGGAATCCTCTGACTCAACCTTCAAGCCACAATCCGGAATCGCGGAGTGACGGACTGGATCAATTACTACGCTCTCTGCGCCGCCGAGCCTTGATACCTTTAGATGAGCCACTCTTAGACATCCGGCTTCATCTCTCTTCGTCGTCCAAGCTATTTCCACCGGTACTCGTTTCTCTTCCGGACCAACACTTATCTCTTCGCGATAGGACTTGACTTCGCCAGCGTCGATACCACCACTCAAATCTCTATCGTATAAGAGCATGTTCGCAGGTTGCTTTGCGCCCGCACATCCGACCAAAAACGCTGCAATCATTGCAGCTAGAAAAGAGCCCTTGCGCATCTATTCCCCCTGAAAGTACTCCGGCGAATGACCGGTTACACCTTAATCCTGCAACGCCCAAGGGGAGGATGCAACTCAGCATCACCTCGTCACATGGAAGATATGGGAGCGGCCATGGGTGATAACGGAAAACAAGGTCCGAACGCTTGCGCCTGTAGCCCCAATGAACCGCGAATGCACGCTAATGTAGTAAGGAGTTCGGCGAAACGAAGTGGCAATAACTAAAGCAGCACGTCGGGCCGAAAGCTGATGATCCACGCCGCTTGATCATTCTGAAAGATGCACCTTTCCGGCAACAACCGACAACCGGCGTTCGTCCAGCCATCGCACCAAAGACTCCCGAGTCAGAGGTCGGGAGAAGAAATAGCCCTGAAAGTGAACGCAACCAAGACCCACAAGCAAGTCAAGCTGATCAGCGGTCTCAACTCCTTCCGCCAACGCCTCCATACCCATCACCTGGGAGATCTCTACGATCTTTCCAAGTAGACGACGAGCCCCTTCCTGCCCTACTGCCCCATCCACGAATCTCCTATCGATCTTCAGCTTTCGAACAGGCAGGGAACGCAGTAAAGATAAGGAAGAGTAGCCAGTTCCGAAATCATCAAGCGCCCACGTAACACCTATTCCTTCTAGAGCCTTCATCGTCTCGACTACAGCTTCCGCATCTGTCGACAACGCCGACTCCGTTAGCTCAAATTCCAACAGCGCTGGATCAACTCCATAGGAATTAATTATCCTAGATACGGAGCTAAGAAAGCCCCTATCTGAGAGCTGCACCGGGCTAATGTTCACCGCCATTCTCAACGTACTCGTCGCTGAATCACCAGACCAGTGACGCAGGGTTTCGCAAGCCAGGCGAACAACCTCTAGACCTACCTCACATATCAGCTCGCTCTCTTCGGCAAGAGGTATGAATGTATCGGGCGAAAACATGCTTCCCGACGGATGACGCCAACGGACAAGTGCCTCTACCCCAGTTACGACACCTGAACTAGTCACTTGAGGCTGATAGTGAACTTCGATCTCCCCGTTGCGAACAGCGCTTCGGAGATCGCGCTCCATCCTCAGACGCTGGCCGATATCAATACGATAGATTGCAAAAATGAGCGCGAGCAGCGCCATTGAGACGACCGCATTGAGCCTCGCTCCCCATGCCCTCACTTCCAATGGTGGAGATATCCCGGGGGCGAGAGAATCCAGCGCCCCAATTGAAAAGGTGCAAAATATTCCGAGGCATACAAGCGGAAAGACGAGCGAACCGTAGCGGTATCGAGCCTCAAACGTAAAGGCCGCCCCGGCGGCCAACGGAAGCAGGAATAGATGGGCAGATCTTGGTACCCATTCGATGGGAGCATCGATAACCCCAACTGCACACACTGCAATTAGCACCCCATGAGCAACGATCAGTAGCGAACCGACATCGCTACGTTTGACACGACTGATCGCGAAGAGCCCAACTCCCATCAGGCCAACAAATACAAACGATAGATCACCGCGACCAAAGTAGAGGTAGCAGAGTGTCCACGCTAGACCTAAGAATAAGCATGCAGTGCCAGCTATCGACAATATGGTGCTGATCCTCTCCCGCTGAACCGAACGACGAGCATCGAGGTGACGAGATCTCGCCTGTCGTCCAATTGATCTATTCCGAGCTCGCTCCCCAACCCCCATGTGCGGCACACCTCTTAATGAATTTTCTGTTTGCGCCCGCGCATCCGTGTCCCAGGAGACATCTGGAGACAATCAAGAACAAACAGGAACGCTAGGAAGGACGTTGCAACAAAGCGTAACAAAGGTGCACCGGACGCCCAATACCGCCATTTTCTTGGCGCAAGTCGCTCCAATCCTCGTTTCCACTAGGACAGAAAACTTGTGCAAACTCATCCCCCTTCGACATGACAAAAGTAGCACCGGCTATGCACCTTCCAAGTCCTGATGTTCGTGCAACGCATCCAAGCTTCTGCAGCTAGATTACGTCGATGGAATAGACAACGACGAAAGGCGTCGTTTGCGGCACAGCGAACGGTTGAATGATCAATGACTCGTACCACTAAGCATCCGATGCGCAATCGACGCCTACGAGGTTGCCGCTGAGTTCCGCAGCGACACCGGACCTAGGGAGAACCGATTGGTGCTGCTGTGACATGGCATGGTGGTTGCGCCATCGGCCACCACCATTTGGCGGTAGAGATAGCTCGCGCCGACTATATGGTCGCTACGACAAAGTAGTTTGACGAAGCGCGGCCAGCGAAGCGGAGCCGCAAATATCCAGATGGGGAGATGTCGAGAGGCCTGACCTTTGATATAGTTAGGCGCCTTACTATAGTTATCGACGTATGGACCTAGAGCAGAAGTACCTGGCGCTCATTGAGGAAGCACAACGGCGCGAGCTCGAGGATGTGGAGGGTATTCGGCTTTGCTTCCAGACGCTCTCCCTGGCTTCGCATATCGATCGCGACTGCGCCGCGCTACTAGCTCCACACGGCCTGTCTGAGGGTCGTTTCGTATTATTGTTCCTGCTCGACGCCGCCACCGACGGGCTAGCGCCAAACATCCTAGCTGAACGGGCCGGTGTGTCCCGCGCCACTGTGACGGGGTTGCTTGATGGACTGCAGCGCCAGCATCTGATCTCGCGCCAGGCCGAGGCTAGCGACGGTCGCGCGTTGCGCATCCGGCTCACCAGCGCGGGTAAGACGATGGCGAAGGCGGTGTTTGCGCAGCATAGTCGTTGGATCGCGAGCCTGTTCTATAACCTGTCTATGTCCGAGCGCAAGCAGTTGGGTACCTTGCTGGCAAAAGTTGCCCGGAATCTTGAATAACTTGCACCTTGACGCACCGCGCGCAGCGAATGAAGGTTCCGCCGAAACATCACAAGCGCTGCCGTGCGTCGGCATACAAAGCGCTGCCTTGGCAGATGGAAGCGCTTGTTGGTCAGCGCCAAGCACCAACTGCAGGTGCTTCCTTGAATTGCTCACATTTGGATACACACTGATGGTCTGCATTTATGCAGGCAATTTTGGGGTCCCCTTCCACCTTGGCCTCAAGCTCCATTGCTTACCCTCGCAGCTCGCCCGGCGTTCGCTACGTTCCCACTCCCCTCAAACGAAACTCAGACTAAGCATTTAGCGAGTTCGGTGAAAAAGGGGCCAACTTGCGGGGATGCAGGATCGCTGCATCCGACACCTGCAAGCGCTCCCTCGAAAGATGCAACTAAGCCCGCTCGTCCGAACACCTAAAAAACTTAAAGTAAAGGAGAAATTTCTTGTCACACTACCTAGTCGAACTCTACACACCAAAGGCAGCATGGGTGGCGTTGCCGAGCGAAAAGCGGCATGAATTCCTAGACGGAATTGGAAGCGCTATGGGCAATCTGACAGCTCTTGGGGTCGAAGTTCTGGCGCTTGCCGAGATCGAATCCGACATCGACCATTCAAGTACCCACCGCTTCCTCGGCGTCTGGCGCTTTCCCGATCCTCAGGCGCGCAACGCGCTGCTGGCAGGCATCAAGGCCTGCGGCTGGTATGACTACTTCGACCATGTGAATGCAGCAAGCAACGCAGGCGGATTCGCACCTCATCTAACAGCACTGATGGATGCGTAATGCCCCTCTTCAATCCAGCTCTTCTCCCCAAAAGAGCAACTCAATGCTATTGACCTAGAGCATAGGGCGAGGCAACTGCCTCGCCCTAGCTTCTTTCACTCCCTCTCTGCCTTCACAGAATTCCGACAGGAGACTTCCATAGGAAATCTGTGTAGAGACCAATCCAATGCACGCCCAGCACCCATCGCCCCCCCCTTGCTCTTTACATTAGGTTTCGCTAAATTAAATTTATCTAATTTAAAGGATGTACCTTATGCGAACCGCCAACGACTTGGTCGATGCCGCACGCGAACGCATCAAAGAGATCCAAGTGGAGCATTTTGCTGCTCTCTCCGAGGCCAGGCCGCTGCTTATCGATGTGCGCGAACCAAACGAATTCGCGGAAGGCCATGTCCGAGGAGCAATCAATCTTCCTCGAGGTCTGCTGGAATTCAAAATTCTGAGCCATCCAGAGCTTGCTGGCAGTTCGGCGGAGGAACCAGCGTCACATGCAGCGCGGCCAATTGTCGTCTACTGCCAAACGGGAGGACGCGCTGCTCTTGCTGCAGATAGCTTGCAGCAGCTTGGTTTCAGCAAGGTGCAATCGCTAGCAGGCGGCATCACCGCGTGGAAAGAAGCGGGTTTCCCCGTGGTCACCGACTAGCCCATATGTCCAAGAACAATACGAAACATTCGACCTCAGAACTGCACACAATGCGCGAGCACGCAAGTCACGCTGCGCAATTGCTCAAGGCCCTAGCCAATGAGAACCGACTACTGATCCTCTGCCTACTAGCTGAGCGCGAATTTTCGGTTAGTGAGCTGAATCTAGAGCTGGACCTCAGTCAGTCATCGCTATCGCAACATCTAGCTTTGTTACGGGCAGAGGGCCTTGTAATCAGTCGCCGCGAAGCTCAGCTGATCTACTACTCCCTGGCTCCGGGTCCCGCCTTCGAGGTAATGAGCACCCTTCACAGAATTTACTGCGCTGATCACTCCTAGCCCGCGGTAATGCGCTAAGACCGCTTATCAAAGGCAGCCACTCACCTAAACGCATCTATGTGAAGAAGTGGACATCATTAGCGCCTTCTTATTAGCTTCACAACCTAAGGAAATGCAATGAACGCCAACTCGTATGCCGAACTGACTCGCGAAATATCCCAGAACTTGACCGAGCTCCGTACCCAGAACAGTGCTGTGATGCAAGGCTTCGGAGCCCTCAGCAAAGCCGCAATGAGTCCAGGTGCGCTAGACGAGAAGACAAAAGAGCTCATCGCCATGGCGATTGGTGTCGCAAATCGGTGTGATGGCTGCCTGGGCTTTCATGCCAAAGCGCTAGTTCGCCTGGGCGCTAGTCCAGAGGAATTTCGAGAAATGCTTGGCGTAGCCGTCTACATGGGAGGAGGTCCGTCACTTATGTACGCAGCAAACGCCCTTGCTGCCTATCGGGAATTCAGCCAATCACAAAACTGAGTACAGGTCCTTCCACGAGCACTTCAGCATGCCGCTTTGAGGTCACGATCAGCCAAGTCGCTTGCGGCGCTAACAAGCGCGGAAAGCCCCCCCCCTTTACCGAGGAGGAGCTTGGAGGAAGCGAACCGCGCTGACGTGAAAGCAGCTAGGTCTACAGGCAGCTGCTTTGATGCAAGCGCCGAGGTAATTCGCCTCATCAATGATCCAGCGCCGCTTAGCAAGGCTTCATCGGCGGACTGCACCCGGTGGGGATTGAGCAGCATCATCCACTGCACAGCTGACAAGTAGCTACAAGAACTGCGCCTATCATCCAAAAGCTATAAATTACGGTAGCGAATACACAACTAGGTTTGAAAACTATTCGCTTTTTCATTTCTGAAGAATAGCCAGGCGCATTACCCACTATTTCCAAGTACTGACACTTGAGTTCTGTGTACGATGGGGCTTGGGAGAAATCCGGTTCTATTTGCGATCAATGGACTGGCTCTCAGTAACAAGCTCCGATATGCAAGCCGTGTGCCCTTCGCCACATGAAACGCCGAGCCATTTGCTATGGAACCCAAGAATTCCGAAAGCCGCTTCAGTCCTTTGGTCATTGCGCTGCACTGGCTAACCCTGCTTCTGCTAATCGCGGTCTATGCGAGCATGGAACTACGAGGATTGGCACCCAAGGGAAGCGAACTTCGAGGAAACATAAAGTCCTTGCATTTCCTTCTGGGTCTCAGCGTACTGGTCGTCGTCGTGATTCGCATCTGGGTCCGCATCCAAGCAGGACAAACACCCCGAATCGAGCCACCCATGCATAAATGGCAGGCACTGGCAGCGGGCGTCATGCACCATGCACTCTATGCTTTCATGATCGCCCTCCCGCTAATCGGATGGCTAATCTTGAGCGCATCTGGAAAGCCTATTGCTCTATTTGGACTTCCAATCCCTTCCCTAATCGGCACCGATACAGAATTTTCGCGCCAGCTCAAGGAGGTGCATGAGATGCTGGCCACTTTGGGCTATTTCCTGATCGGTTTGCACGCGGCGGCGGCCCTGTGGCACCACTATGTCATGCATGACAACACACTCGTTCGCTTGCTTCATGGCGATCGCCGATGAATTTCCGCAGCCCAAAGCTGCATCGAATGTGCTCGGATCACCAATGACAAAATTTCACTATCGCGTTCATCCGGAAAGTCATCGCACCGAGCATATCGGTTGGCTGCGTGCCGCCGTATTGGGTGCCAATGACGGCATCATTTCCACAGCTAGCTTGGTGGCAGGCGTGGCTGCAGCCCATGCAACCCATGCCAACATCTTGACCACAGCCATTGCTGGCTTGGTAGCTGGTGCCATGTCGATGGCTGCTGGCGAGTTCGTGTCAGTCTACTCACAGGCCGACACAGAGAAGGCTGATTTGGCAAGGGAGAGTTATGAACTGGAGAATAGCCCGGAAGCAGAGCATCGAGAATTGACGGCTATCTACATCCAGCGCGGCTTAGATCATGAACTCGCCGAGCAGGTCGCCACGCAACTGATGGCACATGATGCGCTGGGCGCGCACGCCCGCGACGAGTTGGGTATCTCTGAAACATTGAGTGCTCGCCCATTGCAAGCTGCAATGGCATCTGCTGGGAGCTTCGCTATAGGCGCAGCACTGCCGCTGGGCGTGGTCCTTTTGGCACCAGAGCAAAGCCTGCTTTATTGGATCATATCGACCGCGATCGTCTTTCTTGCATTGCTTGGCGCCGCCGCAGCAGGAGTGGGGGGCACGCCGCTAATTAAAAGTGCGCTGCGCGTAGCGTTCTGGGGCTCGGTCGCCATGTCGGTGACGTCGGGCATAGGTGCCATATTCGGCACAGCTGTGTAGATCAAGCTGCTGAAGCATCGGTTTGAGCACGGCGATAGCAAATCGCCACACCATGTGAACACTCGACCGGCGTCTCCCTACAGTTCAGCGACCGAAGGTGCTCGAGATCCCACAACCTGGCTGACCTAACATCGCCACACGTAACCACAGGCCACATCGAGCGGCCGGCCACTGATGGCGACCGTCGTCGCGGAATAATCTAGCCACTGGAAGCTCAGGCAACATTGGGGGTGGTGACCAAACATGCTGCCCCTGCCTTCAGAGCATCTCGATACGCCTCTAGTCTTCATCCCAGGTCGACGTTATCTATTGAGCTCTCCTGCCTTGATTCTAGCCCTATGTCATCACCGACGTTACAAGCGATTCTGAGAAACCTAATCAAGATCTCCTCGAACACGCCGATATCCATACTCGGTTTGGGAGGACCGGAAGTAGCGTTACGTTAGCTGCAGCGTTGTTCTGACTATTTCTAAGGCTAGCCGGCGAGCGGCACGCCACATGTTCTTCATGGCACGACATTACGCAGGAGTTGAAGCGGCACGTGAATTTCATCCAGTCAGATCACGAAGATTCCGCGCGCGCCTTTCCAATTCATGATGGCAGCCTACCGCCGCTCGCTTGGGCAGTTGCCGGCCTGTTGTTCGGACTGACCTGCACTGCGGTGCTCGCGCATCGCGAATGGTCCGAACTGCAGCATCGGACGGAGCAGGCCAGCAGCACATTGGCAGATACTAGCGTTGCGCAACTACGCGTACCGCTTGATCGCGCGGCTTCCATCCTGCGCTCGATGCAGACGGTCTTCCTCGCCAATGACCGGATGGACCAAGCGGGATTCAGCGAGTACTACACGCGTCTAAACAATGGCCGCGATGCTTACACCTCCATCGCCTTTGCTCGACGCACGCAGGTGCAACGACCGCAAACGGACAATGCGGCCTATCGCTATGAATTTGTGTCGCCCTACCAGAGCAATATCAGCCTGCTAGGTTTTGACATGACCACCCAACCGGCCAACCTGGCGGCCTTAGTACGCGCGAGAGATACAGACACCGTCACCCTTTCGGCGCCGTTTACCCTGCGCCAACACTCGCCCTCAAGAGAGAGTACGCTCGGCGTTACGCTCCGCCTGCCGGTCTATTCCAAAGGCGCAGCACCGGCGTCAACGAGCGAACGGAGAGCCCGGGAAATCGGGGCACTTGCCGTAGGCATTCGCTTGCAACCACTGATCGATAGTGCACTTGAATCGCGCATCAAGGAAGGCTTCCGGATCAGAATCCGCGATACGCATGCGCGTTCCCAGCCATTCTACGATTCGGGTGTGGTGGCGGCAGACGGGCTGCCCACCCAGCACCGTCAACTCGATTTTGGCGGCAGACGCTGGTACCTAGAGATGCTGCCCATCCCCCACCCTCTGGACCTCGGCCAACTGCACACTATCGTCATAGCCGGAAGCATCATCAGTCTCTTGCTATCGGCTCTACTGTGGTCGTTAGCCGTGACCAGGCGTAAGGCGCTAGCACTTGGCGAGCAGATGAGTACACGCTACAGAGAGAGCGAGCTGCGCTTCCGGGCCCTGAATGAACTACTGCCGGCGCTGGTGTTACTGGCCGATGCACGCAACTGGAAGATCGCATACGCCAACCAGGCAGCGCGGAGGCGTTTTGGAGACCCAACCGGCCTGCCACTCACTTCGCTATTTCTGGACCAACTACTCCAGGATCGCATACGTAGTCCCGCAAACATTCGGAACACATGGAGTTGCATCGAAGCCGAATTGCGAGGTTCGGATGACAACAGCTTCTGGGCGAACGCCTCTATAGTTGAGGTAAATGTGGATGGCGCACCTCATCTATTGATGGTAGCGACCGATAACTCCGAACAGCGAGAACTGACAGACCGCCTGAGCTATCAAGCGGCGCATGATGCACTGACCGGACTCTACAACCGTCGTGAGTTCGAGCGGCGTGTGGAGGAATTACTTCAGAATCGACCCACGATAGCGAAAAGTGGCGTGTGGGCGCTGCTCTATATTGACCTTGACCAATTCAAGCTAATCAATGACGTATCCGGGCATATGGCGGGCGACCAGCTGCTGGAGCAACTTGCACTGATCATGCGTCAGCAGACGCGCAGCGACGACGTCCTCGCGCGCTTGGGTGGGGATGAGTTCGGCTTACTGAGCTTCCACCCCGACAGCGGCGGGGCACTGGCACTGGCGGAGCAGCTGCGCGGAAGCATCGAAGCGTTGCTATTTGCCTGGCAAGAACACAGCTATAGAGTCAGCTGCAGTGTCGGGATGGTGGTTATCGATCAGCAGGTGCCCACCCTGAAAGATCTGCTCGCTTGGGCGGACACGGCTTGTTACCTGGCAAAGGAGAATGGGCGTAACCGCGTGTACGTCTATCGTGAGGACGATGAGACGACTCGCCGCCGAGGAGAGATGGAGTGGGTCAATCGACTGCGTTGGGCTATCGAACAGGACCGCCTGCTCCTTGATTACCAAGAGATCATCTCGCTCACTGGGGAGGATCCCGGTACAAATATCGAACTGCTGCTGCGCCTTCGAGATGAAGATGGCAGCATCGTGCTACCAGGGGCGTTTCTACCTGCTGCCGAGCGCTATGGCTTGATGCCCGCCATTGACCGCTGGGTGATCCGGAAGGCCCTCTCAAACTTCACCAGCCTCCACCCAACTGCGCAGACGCTTGGCGGCTGTGCAATCAATCTGTCGGGCGCCAGTATCGAGGATGAAGGCTTAGCCGACTTCATTCTCGACAGTTTGACCGAGTACGGTGTGCCGCCGCAGCAGCTTTGCTTTGAGATCACCGAGACCGTCGCCGTTCGCAACCTGGTCAAGGTGGCAAGCATCGTCGAGCGCCTACGGCGTGCCGGCTGTAGTATCGCCCTCGATGACTTTGGCGCAGGCATGTCTTCATTCGGCTATCTCAAGAATCTCCCCTTGGACCTGATCAAGATCGATCGTAGCTTCATTGCTGATCTGGACTCCGATCCGACCAGCCACACCATCATCAGTGCCATCGCCAAGATAGGCCACCAGCGCGGCCTAAAAGTCGTGGCCGAGGGCGTTAGTTCTCAGCATCTGTGTAGTGCAGCGCGCTCTTTGGGCGTGGACTACGCTCAAGGCTTTGGCTTACATCGTCCGGAACGGGTGAAATTCCAACGCTAGATTAGGCGATAGGGGTCAGCAGCGGCCCTACAGCCACCTGAGCTTTTTTCGTGTTCCTCGCCGACTCCCTCTGGATGGCTGAGCCTGAGCACGCTCTTTGATTGCGACTACCTCAAGCCTGAAGCCGATGCGGAATAGGATCCGCTTATAGCAACTCTCAATGCCACTCTTCACACCTCAGGCGCATGGCAAACCACTTCTACATTGTGTCCATCCGGGGCGATCACGAAGGCGGCATAGTAGCTAGGATGATATGACGGTCTCACTCCGGGAGGCCCGTTATCCTGACCACCCGCTTCAATCGCCGCAGCATAGAACATATCAACGTGGGCGCGAGACTTCGCCGCGATCGCGAGATGCAGAGGAGTTGGTTGAGCGTAGGTTGGATAGATCCATAGCGATGGCTTCCCGCCTACTCCAAGGCCGACACTATCAGGTCCTCGCATAGCGATTGTGACCCCCAAGGGTGAAAGAGCACGAAGAAGAAAGCTCTCCAACACCTCAGGACTACTTGAGCGTATGCCGATGTGATCGAACATGGATACCCTTGGTTCAAACCAGTCGCAGAAGACGAAATAGAATAGACCACACTAGATACTGTCACCATCTTCGCCGAAGAGAGACTTGAAATGAACACACTACTGATGATCGGCGGAGAACTGTGCACCCGCGTTGCAAACGCACTTGCTCACGATAGCTGGAAGGTTATAGGCATACGCCGCACGCCGGTATCAAAGGAACTAGCAGGCCCAATTACTTGGTACCAGGCCGACCTCGCCTCGCCACAGAGCCTTTCATTCTTAGGCGAAAGTACTTTCGCTAGCGTCAGTCATGTTCTCTATGCGCCATCGCCCGATAGTAGATCTGCAGCGCACTACGAAAGCGTCTACCCACAAGGGCTGGGAGCACTGCTAAGCAAACTCCCTACAAGTTGTATCGGGCGGCTTCAGCGCTGCATCCTTGTCGGATCGTCAGCGGTTTGGGCGCCATCTAAAGCCTGGGTGGATGAAGACACGCCTCCTATCGCAGCAAACTTCCGTGCGCGAGCACTGCTTCAAGCAGAAGAGATCCTGCATACCCGCCTACCGCTGGGTGCGGCTGTCGCGCTCAGACTGTCCGGCCTGTATGGTCCCGGACGAACACACCTGCTGAATGCTTTACGTGCTGGAACCATTCCTGCCCCCGACGGCCCGGGGCATTGGTCCAATCGAATTCACATCGATGACGCTGCAAGCGCATGCGCCCACCTATTGGCTCTCCCAGCCCCAAAACCGCTGTACATAGGAACGGATAACTGCCCGCTTCCAACATCGACACTCTACGACTCGGTAGCAAAACTACTAGGCGCACCAACCCCTGCCAGAAAGTACTGCGATCCCAGCGGGAAGCGGCTATCGAACAATCGCCTTCGAGCATCTGGATGGACGCCGAGCTGGGGAAGTGCCCTGGACTGGTACAAAAGCGTGCTGTGCCAATCCAATTTATAGATCACGAAGCTGCGCTTTGACAAGCCAAACGCCAATAGCGAAATTTTTAGGTGGCTTAGCAACTCATACTTTCGCGGTAGACCAGCGACCAGCAAGGCATATGCAATGCCACAGCTCGCCTAGCAATTCACCTCCTTCGAGCGCGAGCGAGTAGTCCACGATGACTCCCTAGAGCTTCCGACTCTATCTAACGCTGAGCCGACTAGTTCCGGCTTGCTCACAGCGAGCAGACTAGATAGCTCCAGTAGCCTGGGCAATCTGCCGATAGCGAATGCCATGCCGAGCTGGCCCATCACCTGCTCTATAGCTCGACCCTTCGTTTCTTCCGGAAAACGTCCAGTCGAGAGTTCAAGGAGCCCTCTCTCGCCATGACTGACAACGAGCACTCCAATCCATAATCCATCGATTTCTACAGAAGAGACCGCAACCTCATACGCATCATGAGTGCATAGAAAGGGCACAGTTCGGTACAAGTTTTCGTGGCTCTTCGGGTGCCAGGCACTCGAAAACGAACTTGACGCATGGATGTGCCTTTCCGGAGTGAGCCAACCGTTGCGGCACTGTTAATGTGCTTTCTCCGAAACGAAATGGTGCAGCCGGATAATTCAGGTAATGACCCGATTGAGGTGGCTCAGTAAGCATAGCTAGCTGTGTCCTTTCCTTGGCGTTTGGCCTGATACAGCGCTTCGTCGGCGATCGCTAGCCAATCCTCGGGCCCACCCTTGTCTGGAGCAGCTGCAATTCCTATGCTGACACTAAACCGCATATCGACGCTTTCTATTGGGCCAGCCTCACGAAGCTTCTTTCGAACCTGACCCGCCAGTTGCATGGCCTCATCAACGGTGCACTGATCCAAAAGAACAGCGAATTCATCGCCACCCAAGCGAGCAGGCGTATCCTTCGATCGAGCTAGCTGACCCAGCACCTCAGCAATACGCCGGAGTACCTCGTCTCCAGTCCGATGCCCAAACGAATCATTGATCCGCTTGAAGTCATCGACATCAAGCATCAGTAGGCATGCACTGTCGCCGCTCTGACGAATGCTCTCTAATACTCGTTCAGTGCGATGGATCAGAAATCCGCGATTGGCTAGTTCCACCAGCGGGTCCATCCGACTAAGACGCCTCAACTCTCGATTCTGCAGCTTCACTTTTCTCGCTAGCTGCCAGCTGAGCAGGCTCAGCCCGATTCCGTATACGAACAAGAACGGAAGGCTTAGGAGAACAGTACGCTCGGAGGTAATTGGCTGATAGGGAAATCCTATCGCCACCCAGGAAACGATGAACCCCAAGACGAGACCAGCAGTGGATTTGGCAGCAAGCTTAAGCCCGCCAGCAGCGATTTTGTCAGCCACTAAGAGTGCTGCAAACAAAGCACTGGGGACAATGCTGATGGCTATAAATGCTATCCATGCACCACCCAGCATGGAATCCAGAACCATGCAGCGAAACTGTACAACTGCAGGCTCCCTGGCTCGATGCGTCATAGCCAAAGCCACTGTGGGCCACACGACCGCATTCAGTAGTAATAGCGCCCAAGCAAGCGTGGAAGCGTCACGCTCAAGAATGACGGAGGCTATAGGAAGTGCTGCCAATCCACATCCAACGAATCTCATCCAACCGATGCGTTTAGCAGCCCCTGCCCCTTCGACATAGAGCTCTGTTGAATCATCAAAGAATGGCATGGGCGACTCCCCTGTCGATCATAACGCCGCCATTGTTTCAAAATGGCCGCTACTATCGTAACTCTGCCACAGGCACGTCAAGGGCATAAGAGCAAATGGCGCGCGCAAGCCGGCGAATAGGAGACTCCCCTGTCGATTCTTGATGTACCTGATAGCAAAATATCGGGAGTTCTTAATCAGGCCCGCCGAGCGTTTGTATCCGGGTGAATCTATTCTCCAAGAGCAGAACGAACGCTTAGATGAGGCATGGCCGGTCGCCTCCACTTACTGGTTTATTCATTCCGATGTTCTCGCTCACGTGGGATGCAGGTTCGTCGATCGGCTTGCCTGCAAAGTGCAAATAGAGTTTCTTCCGCAAGAACGTTCACAGGAGCCGGCCATGGCCAGCCCCGACCGAAGAATGAGACATCATTAAGTGCAGGGGGTCCTACCAAGCCCCATACCGACCGCGCTGCACTAACACGGGGAAAGCTCCGCGGATTCTTCATGGAATACCTTTGCCTCTAACCAAATAGTTTGAACCGACGAATTCTGCAGTGTTACGAAGAGACTGACGCATGTCCGGCTTGCCTAGCGGATTCTTCTGATCACACCATCAGCCTTGCTTGAACAACCTACGTTTTCCAGTCAACGGCTTAGTCTTTGAGGTCAGCTTAGCGACACCTGGAATTAAGAAATCGACTGGATTTTGGCCAAAGCGAATCTTGGACGCCAGCCAAAGCGGCATTCTTCCGCGACCGGTCCACGTGTTCCAAGGGCTCTCAGGATCCCGGTACTTTGGCTGGACCTTTGGCCCTTTACGTCGGCGACCTTTTTTAGTGGCGCCCGCTTTCACCACTTCCGCGCCAAAGAGTTCTTCGATGGTGTATCCGGCTTTCCCGGCCAAAGCTGTCAATTGCCGTCTGACCTTTTCCGGTGGCAGACGTTCTTTGAGGGACTTCTGCTTTTGCTTTGCATTGCTGATGAGGGAGTTCAGCTCGCGAAGAGTGAGTGAATTCAGATCGATGCTCATCTATGTAGGCTCAAGTCTATTGCTGTTGGTGTCAAGGAGGCATACCCCACATTTTCACCAAAAGGATTGCCCTACGTTTACTCGCAGCCCTGAGTCTTTATGGCATCGCAATCAGTCCACTCGAATCGGGCAAGAACCGGGCGTCTAAGCAATTTTCTGATCTCGCAACTTATCCAAGTAGTCAGCCCATTCCTGCATCATTTTGCGACGCTCGCTCAAGTGAGCAGTGCGGTTGTAGGCGCGCCCATTGGGGTCGCGAACCGCATGAGCAAGTTGATGCTCGATGTAGTCGGGGCGGAATCCTAGTACCTCATCAAGAATAGTCCGCGCCATTGCACGGAACCCATGCCCCGTCATTGTTTTTGAGTCAAACCCCATCCGGCGTATAGCCGCGTTTATTGTGTTCTCGCTCATCGGACGTCCTTTCCCATGAAGGCTTGGGAAAACGTACTGGCCTCGTCCGGTGAGAGGGCGCAGCTCAGTGAGAACCTCGATTGCTTGCTTGGACAACGGAACAATGTGCGGCGTGTCGGTCTTGGTAGCCACATACCGCCACTCCGCAGCATCAAGGTCAATATCGACCCAGCGTGCGCTACGCAGCTCGCCTGGGCGAGGAAATAGCAACGGCGAGAGCTTCAGCGCGGCGGTTACGATGGCACTACCTTCGTATCCCCAAATGGCACGTAGAAGCGGCGCAACCGCGGATGGCTCCGTCAAGCTAGCGAAGTGTTTCGTTTGAGGTGCTTCCAACGCGCCGATCAAGTCAACAGCAGGATTTCGCTCTGCCCTACCTGTAGCAATGGCGTACCGGAAAACCATTCCTGCAATACCACGCGCTCGATGCGCCGTCTCCACTGCCCCCCTCTTCTCCATCTTTCGAAGCACTGCAAGCAGCTCAACAGCGGAAATCTCATTGATGGGCCTATCACCAATGTAAGGATTGAGATCCTTCTCAATAATCCTTCCGTTCCTTACAGCCGTGGATTTCGCGTTCTTCTTGGTTCGCATAGCAAGGAGCTCCAGCGCAATGGCGCCGAAGCTGTTCTCGGAGCTTCCGCTGCGAACCAGCTTTTCAAGCTTCCGCTGCTCACCAGGGTCAATGCCGTTAGCCAATGTCTTTCGCGCCGCCAGGTGCTTCTCACGGGCTTCAGCCAGACTAACTTCGGGGTAAGAGCCCAAGGCCAGCCGCTTTTCTTTTCCAGCAACGCGATACTTCCACCGCCACAGCTTGCCACCCGATGGGGTGACCTCGAGGTAGAGCCCCCCGCCATCGAAGAATCGCTGGGGCTTCTCAGCTGGCTTGGCTTTACGTACTTGGATGTCACTCAGAGCCATTGGGGGCATGTCCGCTTTTGGGGGGGCAGGATGCCCCCGAACTTGCCCCCGGATGACTTGGATTGCAATAGATGCCCCCGGACCTGATTGGACCGTGGATAAAGAAAAACCCCAGATTTCTCTGGGGTTTTGGACATCCTGAGACATGCTCGGACTTCAATCTGGCGCGCCCGGAGGGATTCGAACCCCCGACCAATGGCTTCGGAAGCCACTACTCTATCCGGCTGAGCTACGGGCGCATTGTGCTCCGGCCGGCTGAGCCGGGCGGACGCGCATTCTAACGGCAAAAGCGGCCGCAGGTCTGCCCCCACCTTTGGATTGCTGTAGTTGGGCGGGAAAAACCTGCCCAGCTGGTAACCTTTGCGCATGAGCCGTCTCCCAACTACACCGTCCACCGCAGCTGACACGTCGCGGTTCGGGCACTACTGGAAATTGATGCGCGCCGACCGCCCGATCGGCACCTTGCTGCTGCTGTGGCCCACCTGGTGGGCGCTGTGGCTGGCCGCCGATGGCCTGCCACCGCTGTGGATACTGTTCGTGTTCAGCGCCGGCGTCTGGCTGACCCGCTCGGCCGGCTGCGTGATCAATGACTACGCCGATCGCTGGCTGGACCCGCACGTCAAACGCACCAAGGACCGGCCACTGGCCACCGGCGCAATCTCCGGCCGCGCGGCGCTGATGCTGTTCGCCGGCTTGATGCTGGTCGCATTCGCACTGGTCCTGACCCTGAACGCACTGACCATAGCGCTGAGCTTCATCGGCGTATTCCTGGCCGCCAGCTATCCCTACCTGAAGCGCTACACACATCTGCCGCAGGTCTATCTGGGCATGGCCTTCGGCTGGGGTATCCCGATGGCATTCGCCGCCATCCAGGGCGAAGTTCCGCCGCTGGGCTGGGTGCTGTATGCCGCCAACATCCTCTGGTCCACCGCCTATGACACCTGGTACGCCATGGTCGACCGCGACGATGACCTGAAGGTCGGTTCGCATTCCACCGCCATCCTGTTCGGCGATCTGGACCTGGTCATCCAGGGCATCCTGTACGCGCTGTTCTTCGCTGCGATGGCGCTGGTCGGACACCGCGCGGGTCTGGGCTGGGCGTACTGGGCCGGCATCGGCGTGGCGATGGTCTTGGTGGTTTACGAGTTCTGGCTGTGCCGGGACCGCGAGCGTGAGCCCTGTTTCAAGGCCTTCCTGCACAACAACTGGGTCGGCGCGGTGCTGTTTGCCGGCATCGTCGCCAGCCAGTACCTGGATTGAAGAAACGGCCCGCAGTGCGGGCCGTTTCGCTTTAGGTAGAGCCGAGCCATGCTCGGCTGAAGCATTGCCGGGAAAGCCCTGCCGAGCATGGCTCGGCACTACGCTTCTGCCCCCTCCCTTTCGCGCAGCGAAGGGGAGGGTTGGGGAGGGGTAAGCGTTACATCGCGCCGATGGACTTCCCCAGCGAACGCAGGCGGAACGCTGCAATTATCTGCAGCACGCCGTAGATCAATGCCAGCACGCCGATCCACAGTGAGGTCACTGCCAGGCCGGCGATCGGGTTGAGTGCGAACATCACGCCCAATGCCACCGCCAGCAGGCCGCTGACAATCAGCATCCATTCGCCACTGATCTGCTTGCGCACGCGGATGGCGAACACGATGCGGTAGATGCCGCCCACCACCAGCCAGGCGGCCAGGAACAGCAGCAGCACGCTCGCCGTCGCCAATGGATTGATCACCGCCAGTACACCAAAGGCAATCGATGCCAGCGCATAGAACAGCGCCCAACCGCGCGAGACCGGTGCCGAACCATTGAAGGCCGAGACCAGCACCACCACGCCTTCAACAATGGCCATGATGCCAAGCCACCACGCCAGGACAGCTGCGGTGCGCACCGGCGCCATCACCGCCAGCACGCCGAATACCACCGCAAACAGGCCGAACAGCAGCAGCACCCACCAGTTGCGCGTCAATGTGCCAAACAGCGATCCAGCAGGAAAACCCGGGGAAGCACCCATGTCTGTCTCCTCATGTTGAGCAGGTGTAAAGGCCTTTCAATCCCAGTCTAGGCCCATAGCCGTAGTCATGGCATGTAGAGATGACAACCGGTATTTCAAGCCAGTTGCAACGCAGGCGCGGCCTTGCAGGCACACCAGCGCTCACGGCACCCGCGCACAGACCCAGGCATCCACCCGCTGCACACCGGCGCGATGCAGTGTGAGCGCTGCCGCATGCAAGGTGGCACCGGTGGTCATCACGTCATCCAGCAGCACCACATGCGCAGGCAACTGCCCCACCGCAATGAAGGCACCACGCAGATTGCGTTTGCGCTCCACCGCATCCAGCTCCGATTGTGGCTGGGTGGAACGGCGCCGATGCAGGCCCCGGCACAGCGGTAGCTGCAGCGCGCGTGCCAGCGGCTTGGCCAGCTCCCAGGTCTGGTCATAGCCGCGCTGACGCAGCCGCGACAGATGCAGCGGCACCGGCACGATCGCCTGCGGATGCTCGGCAGCGCCCAATGCATCCAGCATCAGCGCTGACAGCAAGCGCCCAGCGCTGAGATCATGGTGAAACTTGAAGCGCAGCAGCAGGCCATCGATCGGCGCGTTGTAGGTAAATGCCGCCTGCACTGCCTGCAAGGGCGAGCGTGAGCGCTGGCAGGCACCGCACAGCCCATCAGCGTCGCTGGCTGGCAACGGCAGCGCACAACGCCGGCAAGCGGCGTGTTGCCAAGGCAATCCGGCACTGCAGGCCAGGCACAGATCCCGCCCCGGCAAGCCATCCTCACCACAGACCAGGCAGCGCGGCGGGAACAACAAGGCCGATAGCCGACCCCCGGCCCTGTAAACCAAACTCTTCATTTGATGGTTGACAGCAATGTGTATGCTGACCAGACTGCGCCGCTTCCATCGCCCCATCTGTCAGGTAACACCGATGTCCACCGTCATCCGCCACGACTGGAAGCGCGAAGAGCTGCTGTCCCTGCTCGAACTGCCCTTCCCCGAGCTGCTGCACCGCGCCGCCAGCGTGCATCGCCAGCACTTCGACCCGGCGCAGGTACAGGTCTCCACCCTGCTCTCGGTCAAGACCGGCGGTTGCCCGGAAGACTGCGCCTACTGCCCGCAGGCCCAGCGCTATGACACCGGCGTGGACGCGCAGAAGCTGATGGACACCGACAGCGTGGTGGCCCGTGCCCGCGCCGCCAAGCAGGCCGGCGCCTCGCGCTTCTGCATGGGTGCGGCCTGGCGCTCGCCCAAGGACCGTGACATCCCCAAGGTCGCGGCGATGATCCGCGAGGTGAAGTCGCTGGGCCTGGAGACCTGCGCCACCCTGGGCATGCTCGAGGGCCACCAGGCGCAGGCGCTGAAGGACGCCGGGCTGGACTACTACAACCACAATCTGGACACCGCGCCGGATTACTACGACTCGATCATCCATACCCGCCAGTACCAGGACCGCCTGGACACGCTGGAACACGTGCGCAACGCCGGCATGAAGACCTGCTGCGGCGGCATCGTCGGCATGGGTGAAACCCGCGAGCACCGCGCCGGCCTGCTGCAGGCGCTGGCCAACCTGCCGGCGCACCCGGACTCGGTGCCGATCAACCGCCTGGTGCAGGTCGCCGGTACCCCGTTGCACGGCAGCGCCGAGCTGGACCCGTTCGAGTTCGTGCGCATGATCGCCGTGGCCCGCATCGTGATGCCGCGCTCGATGGTGCGGCTGTCAGCCGGCCGCGAGAGCATGAGCGATGAGCTGCAGGCGCTGTGCTTCCTGGCTGGCGCCAACTCCATCTTCTACGGCGAAAAGCTGCTGACCACCGGCAACCCGGACACCGAGCGCGACCAAGCCCTGTTCGCCCGCCTCGGCATCAGCCCGATGCAGGTCCATGTGGACGCCGACGACCACGACCACCCCGGTACCGTGCACCTGGATATCGCCCCGCTCTGCGCCCGCAGCGCCTGAGCCCACCGGCGCCCCGCACCGGGGCGCCGCTTGGGGCATTCTTACAGGCAACCGGGTACGCTAGCCGCCCGCTTGACCATGAACCTTGCCATGGCCCGTCCTGACATCCACGACCGCATCCACGCCCAGCGCAAGCTGCGGCTTGCCCAGGGCCGCATCCGCACCAGGCGCAGCATCAGCCGCCGTGACGGGGTGCGTTTGGAACTGGACGGGCGCTGGTTGACCGGCTTCTGCAGCAATGACTACCTCGGCCTGTCGCAACAGTTCGAGGTGATCGCCGCGCTGCAGGACGCCGCCGGCCGCGAAGGCGCCGGCAGCACCGCCTCGCACCTGGTCTGTGGCCACCACAGCGTGCATGAGCAGCTGGAACGCGAGATGGCCGACTGGCTCGGCTATCCGCGCGCCCTGCTGTTCGACAGCGGCTTCATGGCCAACCTGGCCGTGCAGCAGGCGCTGCTGAGCGAAGAAACCGACATCTGCGTGCAGGACCGGCTCAACCACGCCAGCCTGCTTGATGCCAGCCGCCTGGCCGGCTGCCGCCTGCGCCGCTATCCGCACCTGGACAGCGAAGGCGCCATGCGCCAGCTCAAGAACACCGCCGACGGCGCCGCCATGCTGGTCACCGACGGCGTCTTCAGCATGGATGGTGACATCGCCCCGCTGCGCTCACTGTCGCTGGTGGCACGCATGCAGGAGGCGCTGTTCTATGTGGACGACGCCCACGGCATTGGTGTGATCGGCGAACACGGCCGCGGCTGCGTCGCCGACGCCGGCCTGGGCGTGAAGGAGGTTCCGCTGCAGCTGGCCACCCTGGGCAAGGCACTGGGCAGCCACGGCGCGGTGGTTGTGGGCGAAGACGCGCTGATCCAGCACCTGGCCGAAACCGCACGCCCCTACATCTACACCACCGCCCTGCCGGCGGCACAGGCGGCCGCCTCGCTGGCAGCGGTGAAGCTGGCGCGTCGCGACCATTGGCGCCGCGACAAGCTCACCGAACTGATCGCCAGCTTCCGCGAGGGCGCGCGCCGCAACGGGCTGGAGCTGATGGCCTCGGAAACCCCGATCCAACCGCTGCTGTGCGGCGACGAAGCGACGGTGATGGCCTTGTCGGCGACGCTGGAGCAGTCCGGCTTCCTGGTCAGCGCGATCCGTCCGCCGACCGTGCCCGAAGGCAAGGCGCGCCTGCGCGTGACCTTGTCCGCGCTGCATACCCTCGAGCAGGTCAAGGCGCTGGTGGACGCCATCGCCAAGGCCCGCGATGTGGTGCTGTACCAGAAGTCCCTGAACACTGTTGCCTGAGAACCGGTTGTAACGCCATGCATATCCACGTCACCGGCAGCGGCCCGGCACTGGTCCTGATCCACGGCTGGGCACTGCATGGCGGCATTTTCGCGCCGCTGGTGGAACGGCTGGCGCCGCACTTCGAGCTGCACGTGGTCGACCTGCCCGGGCATGGCCACAGCCGCGACGACGCCACGCCCTTGCGCTTGCCCTACCTGGTCAATGCCATCGCCAGCGCCACCCCGGCAGCGGTGTGGTGCGGCTGGTCGCTGGGCGGGCTGGTCGCCCTGCATGGCGCGGCCACGTTGCCGCAGGTGCGCGGGCTGGCAATGCTGGCGGCGACGCCGCGCTTCGTCCGCGATGCCGATTGGCCCAATGCAGTGGAGCCGGTGGTGTTCGAGCAGTTCGGCCGCGATCTGGAACAGGACTACCGCGGCACCCTCGAACGCTTCCTCGCGCTCGACGTGATGGGCTCGCAGCACGCCCGCAGCGAACTGCGCACCCTGCGTGATGCCCTGGTCGAACGCGGCGAACCGGCCCCCCGCGCTCTGCACGAAGGCCTGGCCCTGCTGGAGCGCAGCGACCTGCGCGGCGGTCTGCCCAGCCTGCACAAACCCGGCCTGTGGATAGGCGGCCAGCGCGACCGGCTGGTGCCGTCCAAGGCCATGCACCAGGCCGCCGCGCTGGCGCCGGCAGGCCTGCACAACGCCCACACCATCGACGGTGGCGGCCACGCGCCGTTCCTCGGCCATGCCGATCACGTTGCCGGGCTGCTGCAACAGTTTGTTGCTGGCTGCGCGTGAGCGGTTACGCAGCCATTCGCGCTGGCTGGCCGATGATGTCGTCGGCTGCCTGAGCACCGCAGCGCTTCCCATCCCGAATCACGAAACCGAATCACCGCCATGTCTTCTCTGTTCGACCCCAAACACGTCCGCCGCGCCTTCTCGCGCGCCGCCAGCAGCTACCACGCCGCCGCCGTGCTGCAGCAGGAAGTGGCCAAGCGCCTGCTGGAGTCGCTGGACTACCTGGAAGACCGGCAGCCGCAGGTGGTGTTGGACGTGGGCAGCGGCCCGGCCCATGCCACCGCGGCGATGAAGAAGCGCTGGCCCAAGGCACAGGTGATCGCGCTGGACCTGGCCCTGCCGATGTTGGCCGAGGCCAAGAAACAGGCTGGCTGGTGGCGCCCGTTCTCGCGTGTCTGCGCCGATGCCCGCGCCCTGCCGCTGGCCGACAACAGCGTCGACGTGATCTACAGCAACCTGTGCCTGCAGTGGGTGGAAGACCTGCCGGCGGTATTTGCCGGCTTCCGCCGCGTGCTCAAGCCCAATGGCCTGCTGGTCTGTTCAACGTTTGCCCACGACACGCTGGTGGAACTGCGCCAGGCATTTGCGCAGGCCGATGACACTTCGCATGTAAGCCACTTCGTGCAGATCGCCCAGTTCGGCGATGCCTTGATGATGGCCGGCTTCCGCGATCCGGTACTGGATCGCGACATGTTCACCCTGACCTACGACGACCTGCCAACGCTGATGCGCGAGCTCAAGGCGATTGGCGCCACCAACGCCATGCACAACCGTCGCCACACCCTGACCGGGCGCAGCCGTTTTGCGGCAGCACGCGATGCTTACGAGCCGATGCGTCGCGCTGACGGCAAGCTGCCGAGCAGCTGGGAAGTGGTGTATGCGCATGCCTGGGCACCGGCACCGGGCGCACCGATCCGTGAGCAGGGGCAGGATGTGGCGAGCGTGCCGTTGTCGGCCATTCCGATTCGGCGGAAGACGCAGGAATAGGAGTTCGGAAAAGGGCGAATGCAAATGCCGCCCGGTAGTGCCGAGCCATGCTCGGCAGGGGCTTTACCAGCGAAAGACTGCCCTCACCCCAACCCCTCTCCCGCAGGCGGGAGAGGGGCTAAAGCCGTAGTGCCGAGCCATGCTCGGCAGGGGCACCACAGACAACCCATCGGACAGCGCGTCAGCTTCGCGGCTTACGCCGCTCCTACAAATGCAGTTTCTTCACCGCTCAAGCCCCTTTTACAAACAGGTCGCGGTGGAAGAAATACACTTCCTGCAGCAGGAAACGCCAGCTGGTGTGGAAACTGCGGAAGCGCGTGCTTGGCGTGGATGACGCCAGCGCATCAATCCCCAACTCCTTCGATAGACGCAGCGCGCGCGCCATGTGCAGCGGGTCGCTGACCACGATCACCTTGTGCATGTCGTGCTTGGCCATGACCTGCTTGGCTTCAACCAGATTCTGCCGGGTGGTGCGCGAGCGGGTTTCGATCAGGATGTCCTTGCCCGGAACCTTCTGCTTCAGTGCATAACGCCGCGCCACCTGTGATTCGGAGAAACGCGCGCCCGTGCCGCCAAAGCCACCGGTGAAGATCAACTTCGGTGCGTAGCCCTGCCGGTACAGGTCCAGGCCATGGCGGATGCGCTCTTCAAATACCGGCGAAGGCTTGGCGTCATACGCCGCAGCACCGAGCACGATGATGGCGTCGGCAGGTGCGGCCTGGTCACGGTCACCTACCCAGATGATCCACGCCGCCACGCCCAGCAGCCACAACAGCAGCAAAACACACAAGCGCCATACCCAGCCCATCAATCCTGTGCGCCGAACAGCTGCCTTCATGCCTGCACCCAGGGCAATGCATCCAGATCCACATTGCCACCGGACAACACCAGCCCCACCGTGCGCCCGGCAAAACGCTGCGGCTGGGACAGCACCGCCGCCAGGGTGATCGCCGAGGACGGTTCGACGGTCTGCTTCATCACCTGCCAGATCAAGCGCATCGCGGCCACGGTATCGGCGTCGTCCACGCTGATCACCTGTGCCGCGCCGTGCAGCAGCTCGAAATTGGGCGCGCCCAGTGCGCCGCGCAGGCCATCGCACAGTGTGTCGGGTACGAAATCGATCAAGCGCTCATCCGCCGCCAGCGAACGCGCGGTGTCGGCAGCCCCGGCCGGCTCGGCCAGTACCAGCTCGCAGTTCGGCAGCAGCTGCTGCATCGCCAGCAGGGTGCCTGCGGCCAATCCACCGCCGCCTACCGGCACCACCAGTACATCCAGTTGCGTTCCGGCCTGGCGAATCAGTTCGAGCACGGCAGTGCCCTGCCCGGCGATGACACGCGGGTCGGTATAAGGGTGAACCAGGGTCGCCCCGGTTTCGCGCTGCACGCGCAGGCACTCGGCTTCGCGCGCGGCCTGGGTGGGTGCACAGCGCCAGAGGGTGGCCTGGTTGCGTTCGATATTGGCCAATTTGGCCGCCACCGCACCCTCGGGCACCACTACATGGCAGGGAACCCCGCGCGAGCTCGCCGCCAAGGCCAGTGCGGCACCGTGGTTGCCGGAGGAATGTGTCACCACACCGTGACTGGCGTGCTCCACATCCAACGACCACACCGCGTTGCAGGCCCCGCGGAACTTGAACGCGCCGCTGCGCTGCAGGTGTTCGGCCTTGAAGTGCAGGCTGGCGCCGGCCAGTGCATCCAGCGTGCGTGAGCGCAGCACCGGGGTGACCGTCGCATGGGCGGCAATCCGCGCCGCTGCTGCCAGAACCTCGGCAAATCCGGGCAAAGGAAGTTCATTCATGGTGAAAGGTTAGCCCAGGCCCCGGGCCTGCGACCATCTCATCTGCGCACACGTTGTATGTTCAGCCATGTAGATGCGAATTAAGGGCCGATTCAACGCCGTGGCCCGAAGCTGGCTGCCATACCCACGAGGGGGGGATTTCTCATGATCAAGCGCCTGATTGTTTCCACCGGCCTGCTGTTGGGCCTGTCTGGCTGTGCCACGTACGACTACGTAGGCGGCGGTTCGGGCGGCTATTACCACGGCTCTCCCTCGGTGCAGTACAGCTATCCCTATGGCTATCCGAACAGTGGCTACGGCTACGGCGGTTACGGCTATGGCAGTGGCTATTACGGCTACGGCAACTACGGCTATCCGGTCTACCGCCCCAACTACAACCGCCCGCGCCCGCCGTATCACGGCAATGGTCCGCGTCCGCCCGGCCACGGCAACGGCCCGCGCCCGGGCGGAGACGGCGATCACAACCATGGTGGCAACCGCCCACGCCCGCCGGGCAACGGCGGCAATGACGGCCGGCCGACCCGACCACCACCGCCGGTGAACGGCGGCGGCAACAAATCGCCGTGGCGCAATCTGGACAATCTGAGCCGGCCGCCGCCGCGTGCCAACAACCAGCCAATGCAGCGCGCCCAGCCCATGCAGCAGGCGATGCAGCGGCCTCAGCCTGCAGCGCGTCCGGCTATTCAGGCACGGCCGATGCCGGCCCGACAGCCGTCACAAACCCGGCAACCGAACGGCGCTCGCATCCAGGAACGATAAAAAGGTTGCAATTGGCGCAAATGCAGGCATTCTTGGTCCCACGGGTGACCGCTAACGTCGCATAGTGACCCAACCGGTCCCGCCCAGACAGTTCAATGTCGATGTCCGCCAGGAAATCTGGATCCCCCCTGTTCCGGCCCTGTCGGACATCGGCGCCTAATAAAGACAAAGCCCCGGCCTAGGCCGGGGCTTTGTCTTTCAACGCTTTCCCGCCGAGGCGGGCCCTGCTGGACTGCAAGGCCGGTAGTCCCCCGACTACCGGCCCCTGCTACCCCAACGTACGCTTCGGTCGGCCCCTGTTCCAATTCCGACCTTGTTGCGCCTATGTCGCATGCCACGTTGGGTGCAATGTATTAACTGCAGGTTGCGTGCCAACTTTAGGGTTGATGCGTACCTGATTGCGCTTGGCAGTAAAATCACCACATACGCCGTCACATCGTGGGAAATACCCATCTGACGGACTTCACACTTTCTGACCGATCTCACGCCCATGAGCGACTCCTTCTACCGTTACGACGTTATCGTCATTGGCGGCGGCCACGCCGGCACCGAGGCGGCGCTGGCTGCAGCGCGCGGCGGCGCCCGCACCCTGCTGCTGACCCACAACGTCGAAACCGTCGGCGCGATGAGCTGCAACCCGGCCATCGGCGGCATTGGCAAGGGTCACCTGGTCAAGGAGATCGATGCGCTCGGCGGGGCGATGGCGCATGCCGCCGATCGCGCCGGCATCCAGTGGCGCACACTCAATGCCTCCAAGGGCCCGGCCGTGCGCGCCACCCGCTGCCAGGCCGACCGCAACCTGTACCGGATGGCGATCCGCGGCATCGTCGAGTCGCAGCCGAACCTGACCGTGTTCCAGGCAGCCGTCGATGATCTGGTGATTGAAGGCGACGCCGTGCGTGGCGCCATCACCCAGACCGGACTGACCTTCCACGCTGTTGCAGTCGTGCTCACCGCCGGCACCTTCCTGGCCGGCAAGATCCATATCGGCGAAACCCAATATACCGCAGGCCGCATGGGCGACCCGCCGGCGACCACGCTGGCCGCGCGCCTGCGCGAGCGCCCGTTCGTCATTGATCGCCTGAAGACCGGCACTCCGCCGCGCATCGACGGCCGTTCGCTGGATTACAGCGTGATGGACGAGCAGCCCGGCGACGATCCGCTGCCGGTGATGTCCTACCTGGGCGACGTCAGCGAGCATCCGCAGCAGGTCAGCTGCTGGATCACCCATACCAGCGAACGCACCCACGACATCATCCGTGGCGCACTGCACCGCTCGCCGCTGTACAGCGGCCAGATCGAAGGCATCGGCCCGCGTTACTGCCCGTCGATCGAAGACAAGGTGGTGCGTTTCGCCGAGAAGGACAGCCACCAGATCTTCGTCGAGCCCGAAGGCCTGGACGTGGTGGAGATCTATCCGAACGGCATTTCCACCTCGCTGCCGTTCGACGTGCAGCTGGAACTGGTGCGCAGCATCCGTGGCTTCGAGCAGGCGCACATCACCCGCCCCGGCTACGCCATCGAATACGACTTCTTCGATCCTCGCGGCCTGAAGAACACGCTGGAAACCCGCCAGGTCAACGGCCTGTTCTTCGCCGGCCAGATCAACGGCACCACAGGCTATGAAGAAGCCGGTGCGCAGGGCTTGTTGGCAGGCATCAACGCCGCCTTGTTCGTGCAGGGCAAGGACGGCTGGTGCCCACGTCGCGACGAAGCCTATATCGGCGTGCTGGTCGACGACCTGATCACCCACGGCACCAGCGAGCCCTACCGCATGTTCACCAGTCGCGCCGAATACCGGCTGCAGCTGCGCGAAGACAATGCCGACACCCGCCTGACCCCGACCGGCCGCAAGCTGGGCCTGGTCGATGATCGCCGCTGGTCCGCGTTCGAAACCAAGCAGACCGCCGTTGCCAGCGAGAGCGCGCGCCTGCGTGGCATCTGGGCAACGCCGGGCAACGCGCTCGGCCGCGAAGTCGCCGAAGCCACCGGCGTGGCAGTCAGCCGCGAAACCAATGTGCTGGACCTGATCAAGCGCCCGGAACTGGACTACGCCAAGTTGATGCAGGTGCCCTCACTCGGGCCGGGTGTTGATGATGCGCGCGTGGCAGAGCAGGTGGAGATCAGCGTCAAGTACGCCGGCTACCTTGACCGTCAGCGCGATGAGATCGAACGCCAGCAGCGGCACGAGAACACTGCGATTGTCGAAGGCTTCGACTTCGCCTCGGTGCGTGGCTTGTCTGCCGAGGCATTGCAGAAACTGGAGCGCGTGCGTCCGCAGACCATCGGTCAGGCACAGCGCATTCCAGGCATGACGCCAGCAGCGATTTCCCTGCTGCTGGTACATCTGGAGCGGGCGCGACGCGGCAAGGTGGCTTGAGTTTTTGATTGGAGATTTTGGTGGCGGGGGCTTAAGAGCAACCCCTCCCCTGCGCTTCGCGCAAGGCAGGGGCAGAAGCGGCGCTCCGCCAGCTGTGAGAACACGCGAAACAGCTTCCTCCCTTGCGCCGAAGGCGGAGGGGAGGGTTGGGGAGGGGTGCCTTTCGCGCGCACCCTGACTAGACTGCGTCTCCCGCTAAAGGAGCCGCAGAATATGGACATTCATCCGATCGACCCGGAAAAACGCCAAGCCGTACTCGCCGCGCTGGAACAGATCGAACGCCAGCACGATGTACGCGTGTTGATGGCCTGCGAATCCGGCAGTCGCGGCTGGGGATTCTCGTCGCCGGACAGCGACTACGATGCCCGCTTCATCTACGTCCATCGCCAACCGTGGTACCTGAGCGTCAATGAACGGACCGGCCCGGGCGAAGCACAACGCGATGTGATCGAGCTGCCCATCGATGACGAGCTGGATATCAGCGGCTGGGACCTGCGCAAAGCATTGCGCCTGGTCTCCAAATCCAACCCAACCCTGTCCGAGTGGCTGCGCTCACCTATCCACTATCGCGGTGACGCTCAGGCAATCTCAGAACTGCAAGCCGCGGTACAGCAGTTTCACTCGCCCTTGGGCAGCTGGTGGCATTACTTCAACATGGCCAGCGCCAATCATCGCGGCTATCTGAAAGGTGAGCGGGTACGCACCAAGAAATACCTTTACGTGTTGCGGCCGTTGCTCGCCTGCCAATGGATAGAGAACGAACCCACACCGCCGCCCATGGCTTTTGAGGACCTGCTCGATCGCCTGCTCCCCGAGGGCAAGGTGCGCAACGCCATTGATCAACTGCTGGTGACAAAGCGGCGCAGCGCTGAGGTAGCCGATGGCCCTCGCATAGCCCTCATCAGCGACTACATTGATGCCGAGCTTGCGCGGCACAGCAATACACCGCCCCTGTTGACTGCAGGCCAAGGCGACGCCAACGCGCTTGACGGACTTTTCAGACAAATGCTCATTGCCCACGCACCGCGTTGAGATCCCCCACTGGCAACAGCGACTATGATGTTGCTTGCCAAATTCGTTCCCCGAGGCGATCACCATGCCCGCACTGCGCCCCTTCTTGGATAAAACCCCCACCCTCGGCGAGCGCGTCTATATCGACGAAGCCTGCACCATCATCGGTGATGTGCAGATTGGCGATGATGCGTCGGTGTGGCCGGGTACGGTGATCCGCGGTGATGTGAACTACGTCCGCATCGGTGCACGCACCAATGTGCAGGACGGCACCATCATCCATGTCAGCCACGAAAGTCCTTACAACAAGGGCGGCTACCCGACGCTGATCGGCGAGGGCGTTACTGTCGGCCACGGCTGCATCATCCATGCATGCACCATCGGCGATTACTGCCTGATCGGCATGGGCGCGTGCATCCTCGATGGCGCTGTCATCGAAGCCAATGCCTTCATCGCCGCCGGTGCGGTGGTCGGGCCGGGCAAGCTGGTGCGCAGTGGCGAGTTGTGGGCCGGCAACCCGGCACGGCTGATGCGCCAGCTCAGCGAGAAGGACATCGAGGGCCTGCGCTATTCGGCCGACCATTACGTCAGGGTCAAGGACCAGTACCGCGGCATGCAGGGCTGAGCGAGCAGGCATTGTCGGCAAGCCCCCTGCGGGTGCACACTGCCGGCCCGGCGTGGGGACGCCTTTGAGGGTTTGACATGAAGTCGATGAAAATCGTGGCGCAGCGCCTGTTGGCGGCTGTGGCACTGCTGTGCGTGGTTTGCTTTTCCGCCTCCGCCCAGGATGCTGCCCAGCAAGAAGAGGGCATGAGTGTGGAGCAGTTCGAGCAGTCGCTGCAGTTCCGCAGCGGGCAGATCGAGGTACCCGAGGCACGGGCCCACTTCAATTTGAATGACGAGTTCCGCTATCTGGACAAGGCTGATGCGCGCCGGGTACTGGAAGACATGTGGGGCAACCCGCCCGATGACAGCGTGCTGGGCATGATCGTGCCGCGCAGCCCGGGCTTGAGCGAGCAGGACAGCTGGGCGGTGGTGGTGACCTGGTCCGACGATGGCTACGTGTCCGACGAAGATGCCAGCAAGATCGACTACGCCGACCTGCTCAAGACCATGCAGGCCGAGACCCGCGACAGCAACCCGGAGCGCATCAAGGCCGGCTATGGCTCGCTCGACCTGGTGGGCTGGGCGGTGCCGCCCCGCTACGAGGCAGGCAGCAAGAAGCTCTACTGGGCACGCGAGCTGGCCTTCAACGACCAGCCCGATCACACCCTCAACTACGACATCCGCGTGCTCGGCCGGCACGGCTACCTGAGCTTGAATGCCGTCTCGGGAATGTCGGAACTGGCACTGGTACGCGAGGGCATGGACAAGCTGCTGCCAATGGCCGAGTTCGACCAGGGCGCACGTTATGCCGATCACAACCCCAGCACCGACAAGGTCGCCGCCTATGGCGTGGCTACCCTGATCGGCGGTGGCTTGGCGGCCAAAGCCGGGCTGTTTGCCAAGCTCGGCCTGCTGCTGGCCAAGTTCTGGAAACTGCTGCTGATCGGCGTGCTGTTCCTCGGCGGTGCGATCAGGAAGCTGTTCGTGCGTGGCGACGACAACCGCACCGTGCGCTGAAACCCGCCCCACCCGGCCTGCCGCTGCCACCGGCGGGCTGGGTTTTCCTGCTGCCGCCAGCTAAAGTCAGCATTCTGATAGGGACGTAGCAGAGACACGAATGCCACAGGCATCCGTCCGGGCTGGACTCCGGGCTTCCATCCGCCGCATGCAGGACCACCAGCAGGTGCTGGAGCCAAGGCAATGAGCGCAGCGCGGCCGATGCTGGACACCTATCGCGAGGTCATCACACCCGAGGGCGTGCCCTTGCAGTTGCCCGCTGCCGGTCCGGTGCCGCGTGCCCTGGCCTGGCTGATCGACCTGTGCGTGCGCTTTGGCGTGCTGATGGTGATGAGCCCATTGCTGGTCGCGCTGGGCGAGTTCGGTAGCGGTCTTTATCTCGGGCTGATGTTCCTGATGTTCTGGGCCTACCCGATCGTGCTGGAGGTGTGGTTCGGCCGCACCTTGGGCAAGAAGGTGTTGGGCCTGCGCGTGGTCGCCCGCGACGGCGCACCTTTGGGCTGGATGGCGGCGATCGTGCGCAACCTGCTGCGCACTGTCGACGCGCTGCCATTTGGTTACGCGCTGGGCCTGGTCACCTGCCTGTTTGACGCGCATGGCCGGCGCCTGGGCGATCTGGTCGCCGGCTCGCTGGTAATCCATACCGTGCCACGTCCGGCCACGCCGCCAGCACGCATCGATACCGCACTGGCACCACCGCTGCCCTTGCAGCCCAGCGAACAGGCTGCCTTGATCGCCTTCGCCGACCGCGCGCCGGCACTTTCACCAGGCCGTCAACGTGAGCTGGCCGACATCGCCAGTGGGCTGAGCCAGGATCGCGGCCAGGCTGGCGTAGTGCGTTTGTATGCAATGGCCAACTGGTTGCTGGGGCGGCGATGAGACAGGAACAGTTTGTCACCCGCTATCAGCACGAATGGCAGCAGTTCGAGGACTGGCTGCAACGCCGTGGCGAACGCACGCGGAAGCAGCGGCCCAGCATCGACCCCGACGTGCTGGGCGATGAAACCATCCCACAGCGCTACCGCCGCCTATGCCAGCAGCTGGCCTTGGCGCGCCGCCGTGGCTACAGCCCGCAGCTGGTGGAACAACTGCAGCAGCTGATGCAGCGCGGCCACAACCTGCTGTATCGCACACCGGCACCGCGCTGGCAGCGTGCGCTTGAATTCCTGTTCGCCGATTTCCCAAGCACCGTACGCAGCCAGGCAGGCGCGATGTGGGTGGCGTGCGCGCTGTTCGCGATTCCGCTGGTCGGCATCTTCGTGCTGCTGCAATACAAGCCTGAGCTGATCCACATGCTGATGGATCCACGCGAACTCGCACACATTGAAAAGATGTATGACCCCGCGGCCGACAACCTGGGCCGCGACAGCGGCACCGACTGGGCGATGTTCGGCCACTACATCATGAACAACATCAGCATCGGCCTGCGCACGTTTGCAAGCGGCTTGCTGGCCGGTATCGGCACCATCCTGGTGCTGCTGTTCAACGGCATCACCATTGGTGCGGTGGCCGGGCACCTGCAGCAGATAGGCTCGGGCGATCCGTTTTGGCGCTTTGTGGTCGGGCACGCGCCATTCGAGCTGACCGCCATCGTCATTGCCGGTGGTGCCGGCCTGCAGCTTGGCCTGCGCCTGGTGGCACCAGGCCGCAAACGCCGCATCGATGCACTGATCGAAGGCGGCGTGATTGGCGCACGGCTGTGCCTGGGCGTGGCCTTCATGCTGCTGGTGGCTGCTTTCATCGAGGCGTTCTGGTCATCGATCGCATGGGTGCCGATGTGGGGCAAGCTCAGCGTGTCTGCCGTGCTGTGGACGGCCGTGCTGTTGTGGCTGTGGCGCGGCGGGCGTGGAGGTGACCATGCGGATTGACCAGCTTGATGTCGCTCTGCGTGCGCGTTCGCAATGGGAGGCGATGGAACTGGGCACCGCCCTGGTCCGCCGCCATGCCGCCGCAATCTGGAAGCCCTGGGTACTGCTGACACTGCCGGTGTTTGCGCTGCTCAACCTGCTTGGCTGGTGGCTGGACAACTTCTGGGTGTCCAGTTTCATCCTGTGGTGGCTCAAGCCCGCGTTCGAGCGCATCCCGCTGTATGTGATTTCGCGCGGCGCGTTTGGTGCCGAGCCCACTACCGGCCAGACCCTGCGTGCGCAGTGGAACTGGGGATGGCGCGGTGTCGGCGCCTATCTCGGCTGGCGTCGACTCAGCCCTGCCCGCTCACTGCTGATGCCGGTCGATCTGCTGGAAGGTGGCGACGCCAGCCAGCGGCGCGGACGCCGGCATGCACTCGGTGGTGCCGCCTATGGTCACGCCACCCTGCTCACCTGGGTGTGCTGGCATTTTGAGGCCATGCTGCAATTTGCCGGTGTTGCCTTGATCTTCATGTTCGTACCGGTGGAGCTGCTGTCCGAATCACTGCGAGCAACGTGGGAACTGATCGGCCAAGACACCCCCGCGTGGGCGTGGATAGGTTTCAACCTACTAGCATGGTTGGCGATGACCATGATCAGCCCGTTCTACAGCGGCGCCGGCTTTGGCCTCTACCTCAACCGTCGCACCCAGCTGGAAGCCTGGGATGTGGAGATCGCCTTCCGTCGCCTGCGCGAACGACTGGCTGGGCTGGCGCCGATGCTGGTGTTGCTGCTGGCCGTATTCGCATTGCCATCGCTGCAGGCACGGGCGCAGGACAGCGCAGATACGCATGACGTCAGCAGCCTCGGCAACCACAAAACCGCGGACGAAGCGGGAACGGAATCCGCTACCGCGACCACGCCGCAGCAGCTGTTTGGCGCTGCACCCGCCGATACCGCCGGCTTCCGCCAGGCTGCGGCACGTGCCTATGAAGACCCGCAACTTGGCGCCAAGCGCAGCGTCACCCGCTGGGTAAGGAAGGCATCGGACAAGAAGCCCGATACCGACGACAGCGACAACCCCGATCCCGGCCCGATCCTCGGTGCCATCGCCAAGTTCGCCGCGCTGATCAGCGAGAGCATCCTGTGGATCCTGCTTGGCGTGCTGCTGGTGGCGCTCGCCCTGACAGCGCGTTGGTGGCTGCCGTGGTTCCGCGGCGATGGCCGTCGCAGCCGTGACGTGCAGGCGCCTGCGTTGCAGGAAGCGCTGCAGCTGCCGGAAGTGCTGCCGCCGGACATCCTCGGCAGCGCGCGCCGGCTGTGGCGCGAAGGCAAGCCACGGCACGCGCTGGCATTGCTGTACCGTGCTTCGGTGGAAGTGCTGGTCGAACGCGGCAATACCGTGTTGCCGCCGGGCGCCACCGAAGCGCAATGCCTGCGTGCATCACGCAAGATGCCGCAGGAGGCAGATCGCAACCTGTTCGCACGCATGGTACGCATCTGGCAGTACGCCGCTTACGCCGGCCGTCTGCCCAGCGATGAAGAATTCGACGTGCTGATCAAGGAACTGCACCAGCAGTACGGGTGGCCGGCATGAACGCCGCCGTGCGCAATACGCTGGTGATCGTGCTGCTGGTGCTGGCCACATTGGTCGCGTTCTGGTTCGTCCGCAATTACGAGAAAGTCAGCGAAGAAGTCACCCTGCCTGCTTATGGCGAACCGACCTACAACGCGCTGTATGCGCTGCGCGAAGCCCTGATCCGCGACGGCAGCAAGGCCGAAACCCGGCGCCAGCTCGACCTGCCAGCCATGCAGCTGCAGCCCGGCGATACCGTGTTGATGCTTGATGACCCGCGCCTGCTCACGCCGGCGCAGGTCGAGAGCCTGCTGGACTGGCTGCAATTTGGTGGTCACCTGCTACTGCAGGCGCCCGATGCCGACGAAGACCTGGATGGTGATGAACAAGGCCTGCTGGAACGTCTTGGCGTGGTCACCAGCGAAGTCCCGGCGCGTTGCCAGATCTGGCAGGTCCCCGGCCAGGAATCCCACAACGAGTTCTGTAGCGGCAACCGCTTCACCCTCGCCGGGAAGGCCCGCGCCGAGCGCCGCTGGGCCGATGCAGACGACGATGGCACGCTGGCCTATGCGCGCCTGCGTTACGGCCTGGGCCGGGTGGATGTGCTGGGCGACATGGATTTCCTGCTCAATGGCAGCGGGGAACGCGACACCGGCCTGCGCGACATCCCGCACCGCGACCTGGCCCGCCTGGTGCTGGCACCCAACTACGGCAAGGGCACCACCCACCTGATCTATGCGATGGAGCTGCCATCGCTGTGGAAGACGCTGTTCCAGCGTGGTTGGCCGGTATGGGTGCCGTTGCTGCTCGCGCTGCTGGCGTGGCTGTGGATGCGCTGCCAGCGCTTCGGCGCCCTGCTGCCCTCGCCGCGCGAAGACCGTCGCTCGCTGCTGGAGCATGTGCGCGCCAGCGGCGAGCACCTGCACCGCTACCGCAAGTCACCGCTGTTGTACGACGCCGTGCGCCAGGCCTTCCTCACCCGCCTGCGCCGTCGCGCACCGGTGGCTGCCGCGCTGACTGGCGACGCCCAGGCACAGGCCATCGCCGATCACCTGCAGTGGCCGATCGGCCGTGTGCAGACCGCATTGCAGATTCCCCCTTCGCAGGACGACGTGGCCCTGCGCGACCGCATCCGCTTGCTCATCCAGATGAGAAACCAGCTATGACCGACGAGCTCACTCCGCCCGCCCTCCCCGGCGATGCACCCGCGCCGACGCCTGCTCCTGCGCCGGTCAACACGGACCTGATTGAACGCGTCGAGCGCATACGCGACGCGGTAGGCCATGCCTTCATCGGCCAGAGCGACGTACTCGACCAGATCCTGATTGCCTTGCTGGCCGGTGGTCACGTACTGATCGAAGGCGTGCCCGGACTGGGCAAGACACTACTGGTCCGCGCACTGGCACAGGCGCTGGAGCTGGAGTACGCACGCGTGCAGTTCACCCCCGACCTGATGCCCAGCGACGTCAGCGGCCACGCGGTGTACGACCCCAAGACCGAGAGCTTCAAGATCCGTCGTGGCCCGGTGTTCACCAACCTGCTGCTGGCCGACGAAATCAACCGCGCCCCGGCCAAGACCCAGTCCGCGCTGCTGGAAGTGATGCAGGAAGGCCAGGTCACCATCGAAGGCAAGGGCTTCTCGCTGACCCCGCCGTTCCTGACCATGGCCACGCAGAACCCGGTCGAGCAGGAAGGCACCTATCCGCTGCCGGAAGCACAGCTGGACCGCTTCCTGCTGAAGGTGCTGATCGACTACCCACAGCTGGAAGACGAGAAGCAGATGGTGCAGGCCATCACCACCGGCCGCACCGCCAGCGACTTCAACCTCAGCCAGGTGCCGCGCGTACTCAGCGGCGCCGATGTGGTGGAACTGCAGAAGGCAGTTGCCGCGATCACCGTTGACCCGCAGGTAATCGATTACGCCGTGCGCATTGTCGCGGCGACCCGCAAGTGGCCAGGTATCGCCCTGGGCGCAGGCCCACGCGGCAGCATCGCGCTGGTTCGTGCCGCCCGCGCACAGGCAGTACTTTCCGGTCGTGACTTCGTCACCCCGGACGACGTGCGCGAGATCGCCAAGCCGGCACTGCGCCACCGCATCGCGCTGGCCCCGGAACTGCAGATCGAAGGCCAATCCGCCGACGACGCCCTGACCGCCCTGCTCGCCAAGGTGGAGGCGCCGCGCAAGTGAGCAACGCGGCAAGAAGCGCCAGCATGCCAAACGAGGCCCTTGCCTCAGCTCCCTCCCTTGCGCGCGCAGCGCAAAGGGGAGAGCTGGAGAGGGGTGCTCTGGCTCCTGCCCCCTCCCTTGCGCGCGCAGCGCGAAGGGGAGGGCTGGGGATGGGTGCCGTAGCTCCTGCCCCCTTCCTTGTGCGCGCAGCGCGGAGGGGAGGGTTGGGGAGGGGTGCCGTAGCTCCTGCCCCCTCCCTTGCGCGCGCAGCGCGGAGGGGAGGGTTGGGGAGGGGTGCTTCGGTTTTTGCTTTCGCTCGTCCATGCCAAGCGCAAAATTTCCAAACAACCAAGGCCACGCAGTGAGACCCGCTCCCCTACTGATCACCCTATTGGTGCTCTGGGGCCTGCTAGGCCTGCCAGTCGCCCTTCACTACCTGCCCATGCAGGCATGGACCATCAGTGCTGCGGCTATTGCCCTGCTTGCCCTGATCGACCTCGCGTTGCTCTGGCGCAAACCCAGCCCGCAGGTGCGGCGCGAACTCCCTGACTCCCTCGCCCTGGGTGTCGAACGCGAAACCTGGCTGCAGCTGGATTCCTACGGCAAGCAGCGCGTTGACGTATTCGACCTGCTGCCGGATGGCTGGAACAGCAACGGCCTGCCACGCAGCCTGAAACTGGGCAAAGCCAGCGAAACCCGTTTCAGCTACCGTTTCACCCCGGCCAACCGCGGCACCTTCGTGTTTGATGGTGTGCACCTGCGCCTGCATTCACCACTGCGCCTATGGCGGCAACAGCGCACCGTCGGCACAGAGCAAACCGTGCGTGTTTACCCCAACTTCGCTCCACTCACCCGCTTCGCCCTGCTGAGCGCGGAGATGGCATCACGACTGGTAGGTGCGCACCTGAAGCGCCGTCGTGGCGAAGGCACCGACTTTCACCAGATGCGCGAGTACCGCGTCGGCGACAGCCTGCGCCAGATTGACTGGAAGGCCACGTCACGTGCACGCAAACTGATCTCGCGTGAATACCAGGACGAAAAGAACCAGCAGCTGGTGATGCTGATCGACACCGGCCGGCGGATGATGGCCGACGAGGGCGGGTTGTCGCATTTCGACCACGTGCTCAACGCCTCGCTGGTGGTGTCGTATCTGGCGCTGCGCCAGGGCGATGGCGTCGGTTTGTTCGCCAGCGGCGGTGACAGCCGCTGGGTCGCACCGAAGCGCGGTATGGGCGCGATCGACAGCCTGTTGCGCGCCAGCTATGACCTGCAGCCCAGGCCGGTAGCTACCGACTATCTCGCCGCAGCCACCGAATTGTCGCTGCGGCAATCACGGCGCAGCCTGGTGATGCTGGTCACCAACGTCCGCGATGAAGACATCGAAGACCTGTTGGCCGCCGTGCGCCTGCTGCAGAAGCGGCATCTGGTCTGCGTAGCCAGCCTGCGCGAGCGCGAACTGGACCAGGCCTTGGCACGCGATGTGGAAACTGTTCCCGAGGCGATACAAGCCGGTGCAATTGCCGCTTACCTGCAGCAGCGCAGCGATGCCCATGAAGCACTGCGTAGCCATAGAGTGATGGTGCTGGACGTCACCGCTGAAGAACTGCCTGCAGCCTTGGTCGAACGCTACCTCGCAGTAAAGCGCGACGGCCTGCTGTAACCGGCTTCGCGGCTGACGCCGCTCCCACAAAAAAGGCCGGGTCATGTAGTGCCGAGCATGGCTCGGCTCTACAGCTTTGCTCCCTCCCTTTCGCGCAGCGAAGAGGAGGGTTGGGGAGGGGTTGGCTTTGCCGCTGCTGATGTCGCGCAAGCTTCGCGGCTGAAGCCGCTCCTACACAAGCCGCGTCATGTAGTGCCGAGCCATGCTCGGCAAGGGGCGTCACCGGTAAAGCCTCAGCCGAGCATGGCTCGGCTCTACAGTGATATTTCAGACAACAACCGCTTACAGATAGATCCGGGTCGTGCCCTGCGGCGCATCATCAATGATGGCGTGCGGCAGGAAACGGGCGCTGTCGCGGGTGATGCGGCTGTTGTCTTCGCGGATGCCAACGCCGCAGGCACGGTCGCCTACGATCCAGCTACCCACCAACGGGTAGCTGCCGTCAAACACCGGCAGCGCATGGAACGCCTGACGAATGCTCGGCCCGTTGTACGGCCCTTCGCTCTCCTGCCAGCTACCGTCGCTCATGTGCATCGCCACATTGGCGCCCTCGCGCGAATGCAGCGGCTTGCGCACCCAGCCGGCCGGCAAGGCACTGCCATCGTCGAAATAGGATTCCAGCAGATTCGGGTGGCCGCGGTGACGTTCCCACAACAATGGCAGGATGCCCTTGTTGCTCAGCACCGCCTTCCATGCCGGCTCCAGCAACTGCACGCCCGACCGTGGCAAGGCTGCGCCGAATTCCTCGCGCATCAGGTCTTCCAGCGGATACAGCTTGAACAGGCTGCCGATCACCACATCATCCAGATCAGTGAAACGGCCGTCGGCCGACAAGCCGATATCCTCGATGGCAAGCGCCGCTGCATGCAGCCCGGCCTGTGCCGCGCAATCGCGCAGATAGGCGACCGTGCCCTGGTCTTCCTCTGACTCCCCCACCGCGCTGAAATACAGCGGCGGCGGCAGCCGCGAGGTCAACTCGGCGAAGCGCTCCACCAGGGTCTCGTGGATGGAGTTGAACTGATCGGCCTGCTGCGGCAATGCGCCACGGTTACGTTGGTCTTCCAGCCACTGCCATTGGAAGAACGATGCTTCGTACAGCGAGGTCGGCGTGTCGTAGTTCAGTTCGTACAGCTTGGCTGGCCCGTTGCCGTCGTAGGCGAAATCCAGACGACCGTATAGATGCGGATCACGGCGGCGCCAGCTTTCGGCGATCCAGTCGCGGAATGCCTCGGGGATGGCCAGCTGCGCCATCAGCGCATCGCTGCCCACCACCTCACCGACCAGATCCATCGCCATCGCATGCAGCTCGGCGCTGGGATCTTCGATGTCGTTCTCGATCTGGCGCAGGGTGAACGCGTAGTACGCGCTTTCATCCCAATACGGTGCACCGTCGATGGTGTGGAAGCGGAAGCCCGCCTCCGCAGCACGGGCCTTCCAGTTGCCGCGTTCGGCAATTGCAACGCGCTTCACTGCATCAACCGCCGACGCTGCTGCGGCCGCCGCTACGCGCACCAAAACCACCACGGCTGGCGGTGACGGCGCGGTTCGGGGTGGCGTTGACCGGAGCCAGGCCGGCCTTGCCAGCGCCGATGCCGCTACCAGTGTTCAAACCACCGGTGCCGCCCGGTGCGGCCGGCTTGGCCCAACCATTGGCGTTGTCCTTGAAGGCAGGCTGCGATGCCGGCGGTGCGGCCACGGCGCCACGGCTGCCGTTGAGCATCTGCGACATGAAGAAGCCCATCATCATCGGGCCGATGAACGAGGTGCCGGCGCTCGTCTGCTGCTGTACGCACTGCTCGGCCGGATACTCCTTGGCGCACTCTTCCTTGCTGGCGTACTTGGGCGCGGCATCGGCCGACTGCTGCTGCGCGGTGGCAAACGCCTCGCGGCAGCTGGACGGATTGCCGGTGGCTTCGCTGCAGGCTTCCACCGAGGTGTACAGCCCTTCCTGCACCTGCACCGTTTCTTCCTTCTGGCAGGCGGTCAGCAGCAGCGGCACGGCGCTCATCAGCACCAGTGCGGTGGCCTTGGATCGCTTCATGGTCGGTTCCCCGTCAATTTGATCCCCAATAATGCCCGATGCAGGCTTCAAGGCGGAAACCAGAAAACTCCTGAAACTGAATCAGATTTCAGCTGATGCTTGGAAAGGCTTGGAGTGGCTGGGGTTTGGGCTTTTTTCTGTTTGCTTCGCTATTCAGCGCGTTGGCGATGGTGGTGGTGTGTTGGAAGAGCCAAAACCAAAGGCACCCCTCCCCAACCCTCCCCTGCGCTGCGCGCAAGGGAGGGGGCTGTTTGCTGCGCTCGTTCAGGCCGCGAGCGAGCCGCCTTTACCCCCTCCCTTGCGCGCAGCGCCGGGGAGGGGTGGGGAGGGGTGCCTTTGAGGGTTGGACTTTAGCTTTGGCCTTGGGGTCGCCTGCCCCCGCTCTTCCCACCAGCCCCACCAGCCGCCAATCGACCTGCCACTCAACCGCCCCACTCCACCCCACAACCACCGCAAACCAATGGTTGCAGCTGCAACCGGGAACTTGATGCAGAATCAATCGCACTGCACTTCTGCCAGCCCGTTTCAGCTCGCCCCAATGCCCGAATACCGCTCTAAAACCTCCACCGCCGGCCGCAACATGGCCGGCGCCCGCGCCCTGTGGCGTGCCACCGGCATGACCGATGGCGACTTCCACAAACCCATCGTCGCGGTGGTCAATTCCTTCACCCAGTTCGTGCCCGGCCACGTGCACCTGAAGGACCTTGGCCAGCTCGTGGCGCGCGAGATCGAAGCAGCCGGCGGCGTGGCCAAGGAATTCAACACCATCGCCGTGGACGACGGCATCGCGATGGGCCATGACGGCATGCTGTACTCGCTGCCCAGCCGCGAGATCATCGCCGACTCGGTCGAATACATGGCCAATGCCCACTGCGCCGATGCGCTGGTGTGCATCTCCAACTGCGACAAGATCACCCCCGGCATGTTGATGGCCGCACTGCGCCTGAACATTCCCGCGGTGTTCGTTTCCGGCGGCCCGATGGAAGCCGGCAAGACCAAGCTGGCCGACCACAAACTCGACCTGATCGACGCGATGGTTGCTGCCGGCGATGACAAGGTCAGCGACGAGCAGGTGGCCGCGATCGAACGCAGTGCCTGCCCAACCTGTGGTTCCTGCTCGGGCATGTTCACCGCCAATTCGATGAACTGCCTGACCGAAGCACTGGGCCTGTCGTTGCCTGGCAACGGCACCGTGGTGGCCACGCACAGCGACCGCGAGGCGCTGTTCAAGCGCGCCGGTCGACTGATCGTCGAGCTCTGCCATCGCTGGTACGGCGGCGAGGAAGCCAACGTATTGCCGCGCGGCATCGCCACCTTCGAAGCGTTTGAAAATGCGATGACGCTGGACATCGCCATGGGCGGTTCCACCAATACCATCCTGCACCTGCTGGCCGCCGCACAGGAGGCCGAAGTGGCCTTCGACCAGCGCGATATCGATCGCCTGTCGCGACGTGTTCCGCAGCTGTGCAAAGTGGCGCCGAACACGCAGAAGTACCACATCGAAGACGTGCACCGCGCTGGCGGCATCATGGCCATCCTCGGCGAGTTGGCGCGTGGCGGCCTGCTGCATACCGGTGCCTCCACCGTGCATAGCCGCACGCTCGGCGATGCGATCGCGCAATGGGATGTCACCCAGACCCGGGACGAAGCTGTGCACCAGTTCTACAAGGCTGGCCCGGCCGGGATCCCCACCCAGGTGGCTTTCAGCCAGTCCACGCGCTGGCCCTCGCTGGATCTGGACCGTGCCGATGGCTGCATTCGCGATGTGGGCCATGCGTTCTCCAGCGAAGGCGGCCTGGCCGTGCTGTACGGCAATCTCGCCGCCGACGGCTGCGTGGTGAAAACCGCAGGCGTGGATGAATCCATCCACGTGTTCGAAGGCAATGCCCGCGTGTATGAAAGCCAGGACGCAGCGGTCAAGGGCATCCTCGGCAACGAGGTACAGGCCGGCGACGTGGTGGTGATCCGCTACGAAGGCCCGAAGGGCGGTCCCGGCATGCAGGAAATGCTGTATCCGACCAGCTACCTGAAATCCAAGGGCCTGGGCAAAGCCTGTGCGCTGCTCACCGACGGCCGCTTCTCCGGCGGCACCTCCGGCCTGAGCATCGGCCACTGCTCGCCCGAAGCCGCAGGTGGCGGCACCATCGGCCTGGTGCGTGACGGCGACCGCATCCTGATCGACATCCCGCAGCGTGGCATCAACCTGCTGGTGGACGATGCCGAACTCGCACGCCGCCGCAGCGAACAGGATGCCAAGGGCTGGAAGCCGGCCGAGGCACGCCCACGCAAGGTAAGCACCGCACTGAAGGCCTATGCCCTGCTCGCCACCAGCGCCGACAAGGGCGCCGTGCGCGACAAGGCGCTGCTGGACGCTTGACCGTGCAAGCGGGCGCGGCAGAATGTGGCCATGAACACGGCCACCCCCTGCCCGCCCCCGCTGCCTGCCACCGCCAGCTGCTTGTGGAATGGCCACCCGTATCGGGTGACGACTGCCGAGCTGGGGGCTTATGTGGATGCCCACCTTCCCGCACTGCTGTGGGACTTCGACATCCACGCCGAGCGTATCGACCCCGACGGCATCGTGCTGGACGAAGACGATCTTCCGCCCGATGCGCTGCACCTTCGTGTGCATGACTGCCCGGCTTTCAGCAGCGGCCCAGGCGCAGTGACGCACTGGAACGACATCACCGGCATGCAGATCAGATTCGCCAGCAAGGACGAACCCGAAGTGCTGCTCTACACCGGCGAGCACCTTGCCCTCGACAACGGCGGCTTTGCGCTGAGTGAGCGCGGCGGCCAGCTATGGATAGCGCTCAACGGCCATTGCGAAGGCATGCATGGCCCGGCAAGGATCGAAATGCTCGCGCCGTTGACGTTCACCACCATTGCCTGCGGGCGCCGCGATCAGGCCCAGGCCCGCGAACACATCGCAACCGTGGTTGACCCCGACCACTACGCATTCGAATGCGACCAGTACGGTGTTGCACGCTTCCGCCCGGTTCACACGCGCTGATCGTCAAGCCCACGGGTGCTTTCCAGCACCGACAAAGCCGGCACCGGCAGCCGATCCAAGGGACTGAGCACGGCACCGGCACCGCGCCCCAGTACATGCGTGTAGATCTGTGTCGTGGCGATGTCCTTATGGCCCAGCAGCTCCTGCAAGGTACGGATGTCGCAGCCCGCGTCCAGCAGATGGGTGGCAAAACAGTGCCGCAGGGTATGGCAGCTGGCCGGCTGCAGGATTGCCACCTGCAAGCGCGCCTGCTTGATCGCCCGCTGCAGCACTTCCTCACTGAGATGATGGCGGCCACGCCGCCCCGTGCGTGGGTCGCGGGACATCCTGTGCGAAGGGAACAGGTATTGCCAGCCCGGTTGTACGTCAGCTGATGGGAACTTCCTTGCCAAGGCATTCGGCAGATGGACCCGCCCCACGCCTGCAGCAAGATCGCATTGATGCTGAAACAACACCTGCTCGCGCTGCTGCAGCAAACGATCACGCAGCGACACGGGCAGCGGAACACGCCTATCCTTGTTGCCCTTGCCGGCACGCACGCAGATCTCACTGCGCGCGAAGTCCACATCCTTGATCCGCAAGCGAAGGCATTCCATCAGTCGCATGCCGGTGCCATACAGCAGGCGCGCCATCAGTGCAGTGACACCTTCCGGGATTGCCGACAACAGCCGGGCAACATCCTCCACGGGCAGAACGACGGGCAAACGTTTGGGGCGCTTCGCACGCACAACGTCCTGCAACCATGGCAGTTCCATCCGCAGCACCTCGCGATAGAGGAACAGCAACGCCGCCAACGCCTGGTTCTGGGTGGCTGGCGCCACCTTGTCTTCCGTCGCCAGCCGGCTGAGGAATGCCGCAACTTCATCACCGCCCATCTCGCGGGGATGGCGCTTTCCGTTGGCCAGAATGAACCGCCTGATCCACCCCAAATAGGCCTGCTCGGTACGGATGCTGTAGTGCCGCAAACGAATCTGTGCCCTAACGCTATCCAGCAATCGCGGCGGCTGCGCCGGTGTTACACCGCTTGGAACAGGGTCGTAACGCATATGGCCGCTCCCAAGCGGTAGTTTCTGGGAAGCATGCAGTGCAGCTTTGGTTGCCCCTATCGGCTAAATCCATGATTCAACGTGGGAATTTCTCAGTTTGAAAGCGGCAAGAAAACAAGGATACTCTGCGCTACACCGCTGTTAGGCGGTCCAATACGAGTTAGGCGGCGGTGTGTTGGGTTGGCTGGCCCTTCTCGTTTCGGCAGCAACATCGGCAAGTTACCGGTCGGCTCCGGGTAACAGTTCCAATTGTTCCTGGCAGCGGCAAGCCAGCCACTTCGCCTTACGCTTCACTGCCTCACCGCAATCATTTCTTCGCACCTCGGCGGCAACGCTCGGCAAGGTTTCCCGGGCAAGCTCCATCCCGCAAGCTGTGGCATGATCGGCTCGCGTTGGGTTGCACAAGCAGGGCAGCTTTGGGCAGGGGTTCCACCAGTCGCCACAGCCGCCTAACAGTTCATTCAAGCCGACGCCGCCTCGCGGCGCGGCTTAATTCCAGAGTTAGGCATCGTATGCACGTTCCCGCGAGACAACAGACCAACTCAACGCCAGCCCATATGACCCATTTGTATCGCTACATACCAATCTGGCGTCGTGTACAAAGCGGCGCAGTTCTTTATCGCGTCTTTGAGGTCATCGGCATTGGGTTCACCGTTCAAAGCAAAGACTACTTCCACGCGGGCGCACCGGTTGGCGCCACGGCATCAATGGAAGCACAATTCTTGGAGCTGCTAATTGAGCAAGACCCACATCACCGGTTCGGGACTTCATCAACGATTGAGGCGGCGGTTTTGGCGTTCGACCAGTACTTTGAGTCTACCGCCGATGCCTAACAGTTCATTCAAGCCGACGCCGCTTCGCGGCGCGGCTTAATTCCGGAGTTAGGCGGCGGTGTGTTGGGTTGGCTGGCCCTTCTCGTTTCGGCAGCAACATCGGCAAGTTACCGGTCGGCTCCGGGTAACAGTTCCAATTGTTCCTGGCAGCGGCAAGCCAGCCACTTCGCCTTACGCTTCACTGCCTCACCGCAATCATTTCTTCGCACCTCGGCGGCAACGCTCGGCAAGGTTTCCCGGGCAAGCTCCATCCCGCAAGCTGTGGCATGATCGGCTCGCGTTGGGTTGCACAAGCAGGGCAGCTTTGGGCAGGGGTTCCACCAGTCGCCACAGCCGCCTAACAGTTCATTCAAGCCGACGCCGCCTCGCGGCGCGGCTTAATTCCAGAGTTAGGCGGCGGTGTGCTGGGTTGGCTGGCCCTTCTTCTTTCGGCGGCAGCATCGGCAAATCACCGGTCGGCTCCGGATAACAGTTCCAACTGTTTCTGGCAGCGGCAAGCCCGCCACTTCACCTTACGCTTCACTGCTCTGCCGCAATCATTTCATCGTACTTCGGCGGCAAAGCTCGGCAAGGTTTCCCGGGCAAGCTCCATCCCGCGAGCTGTGGCATGATCGGTTCGCGTTGGGTGGCACAAGCGAGGTAGCATTGGCCGGGGGCGGTAGTTGGCCACAGCCGCCTAACAGTTCATTCAAGCCGACGCGGTAGCTCCTTCGCTTTAGTGGACACCCTGACCTAACGATCAGGAGTATCCCAATGCCCCGCCCTGGCCCCAGAAGCACCTACCGCTATACCGATCATTTCAAGGCTACC